>JAGQPV010000467.1 GCA_020426545.1 Planctomycetaceae bacterium | reverse complement strand
CGGCGAAGGTCAGCATCACCAGCATCGTGAACGTCACCAGGCCGCCGGTCACGCTGAACCAGTTCTCCGGCGAGGCGAGAAAACTGCGGGCGCGGGCAACCAGTTTCCTCGCCGCCGAGTGGTCGCCCTTCATCGACTGCCACCAGGCCGTGCCCACCATCTTGAGCGGGTTGTAGAACCGGTTCCGCTGCTGGGCCAGATCGATCTTGACGATGCTTGTGCCCCAGAATTCCTTCAGCAGCGATTTCAGATCGCTGAAGGACCGCATGCTGGATTCCATGCTGGCCACGCTGAGGGTCCGTCCCTCGGCCGGCGTCGGGTCCAGAATCTGCCAGCGTTCGTCGATCCAGGCTTCCACCCAGGCATGGGCGTGCCGCTGCTGTACCTCAAAAGCCCCCGTAAAGCTGTTGATGGTGCCACCCTTGAAGCCGCTGACCAGCCGGCTGGGAATACCCGTCGCCCGCAGCATCAGAGCCAGAGCCGAGGCAAAATATTCACAGTGGCCCTGTTTGCGGTTCTGCAGAAAATCCACCACGGGATCCACGCTGGCATCGGTAATTCCGGCCGTCAGCGAATAGGAAAAGATCGCCGGATCCTGCAGATAGTTCATCAGGCGGCGTGCCCGTTCGCTGTCACGGGCTCCATCATTGCCGACGACCCGTCTCGTTTCGGCGATCAGCGGTTCCAGCCCGCGCTGCGGCAGGCGACCGTAGGCATTCAGCAACCGCCGCTGCCTCCGCTGGTACTGCCGGTACTCGCGGGTCCCCTCCATTGGGACCGGGCCGGTTTCCGCTTTCCGTTCCCGTGGAGGCGAAAACACACTGTAGACAATCGGCCCGTGATTGCGTTCCGGAATGTGGTGCATCAGCACGCCGTTCGTACCGTTCAGGACGACCGTGCCCGACTCCGTCTCCAGCCGGCAGCCATCCACCGGGTGCATGGCAAACAGGATGGACGTGCCGATCTGCTGGAGAGTCACATCCTGGCGAACCGCATTGGGGGCTCCTTCCTCCGGCAGCCGCAATGGAATGGCCTGACGCTCGCTGGCCTGCCAGTGCCCGTTGCTGTAGTTGTTCAGCACCGCCCCGCGAAACAGCGGTTCGGGCTGCCCGTGGTTCAGGGAGAACTCCGTCACCGAAATCTGCTCTTCCCGGGTCGCGTCGAACAGCCGCAGTTCGAGAACCCGCTCGGTGCTTTCCAGAATCTGGCCGATGTCGCCCAGCCGGACTTCCTGGGTGAAACCGGTCAGCTTCTGCTCCTGAAAACCGGTGCTCGACGGAAGCGAAAGTCTCTGGCTCTTCCAGACGGAAGACACCCGGGGAATCAGGAAGAAGAAAGCCGCTGCCAGCATCAGCGCACAGACCGTGGTCAGCGCGTTGCCCATCATGAACCGCAGGCCCAGCCAGCGGGACTGAGAATCCTGCTGCAGTCCTCCCCGGGTGCTGCCCGAAGCCAGCAGGACACTCGCCTTGCTGCCGGTACTCCGGACTGTGGCACCCGCCGCAGCCTGGCCGGCGGCCGGCGACGGTTTTTCCGCGGACAGTGCTGACTGGCTGCCAGGCTGATCAGTCCCGGAGAACTGCGTCAGCACCTGCTGCAGCCACAGCAGGGTCAGCGTCCACAGCGCGACGACGGTATAGGCCAGCACCCACGCGCCGTAGAAACCTTCTTTCGTCAGAATGGCCCCGACAGCCACCTGCATCAGCGACATGGCCAGCAGCCACCAGTACTGCTTCTGTTCCTTCACCTGAAACGCGATGATCCACGTCAGATAGACCAGCAGGTGCGCCCCGCCGAGAAACCGCTGCTCCAGCGTCCCGCTGATCAGCTCGACCGCGGCGGACAGCAGGGCCAGCACGCTGAACACACTCGCCAGGGACATCGGCAGGTGCAGCAGTCTCCATCGTTCCGTAAAGATGAACGACAGCAGCAGCAGGGGCAGAGTGAGGACATACGGAACCGTCGACCCTTCCGCCAGCCCCAGGATGTGCGACGCCATCCACAGCAGCAGGTACAGGCTCAGCTGAAACACAATGGTCAGTCGGTGCATGGTGTTCCCCGCGTTCCGGCATTCCGTCCGGTCTCTGCCAGCCGGCAGACGGCCACTGCCCGCCATCGAACGTCGGCTGCCACAGCCTTCGGCTCGGCCGGGCCCATCCTGTGATGTCGCAGAACGGGGCTCCGCATGTTTCCGTCTCCGAGCCTCCCCCACTCAACGGCAGGAACACGACAGGTCTTCAGCTGCGGGCGGAAGTCACCCGCATGGATTCCTGACGATATCGCTCGTGAACCTCCAGGTCGAACCGGGGATGAGTTTCCTCAATCGTCGTGTCTCTCAGCCTCGCATCGCAGCGGTAACAGACCAGCACATCCGGCATCAGGGCGTACAGCACAAGGTCCAGAAGGGCAAACCCCATCAGCACGCCAATCGCCAGCACGGGACGCAGATCGGCCCAGGCCAGTGTACTCAGCAGGATACCCAGGCCCACCAGAGTCAGGCCGATTTTCGGCGGGAAATCCTTCTGCTTCCACAGATCGGTACAACTGCAGACCGGGCATTCCGTCGCTTCGCCATTCGACGTCAGACTGCTCTCCAGCGGCTTTTTCCAGCTGCAGTGCAGGCAGCACAGCTCAGCCGCGTCCGGGGCAATCGAGGCCCGTTGAGCGGTCTCGCAGGCGGGGCAGGCAAAATCAACGTGCATGGCTGTTCTCTCGGGGCCGCTGGCCGCCGGACAGGATTCTGAACGAATGATCGTCGGCTGGTCGTCTGCCGCTGGGCCGATGTCGCTGTCGGGCTGCACCCGGCTGACCGACGCTGCATCAGTCTTTGCCTGTTCTCCCTCAGTGAAGAGCAACGGCAATGAGCACAGTGTAACAGGGAGAGAGCTTCCACCGGCACCCGGAAAGCGGGAAGTCGCGCGGCGGGCTGGTCGGGGGAACGGTTCCGGTTCCTGGACTTCACTGCGACTGATTCAGCTCGTGCGGTCCCGGTTGTTCAGCTGTGACAGGCATTCCTCCAGTTGACCACAGTAATGAATCTGCCGGGCAACTTCACGAAAACCGGTCGACAGATAAAACTGCTGGCCGATCGCATTCTGTTCCAGGGTTTCAATTCGTACGTGAGACAGGCCCTGTTCGTGAAATCGATTCAGGGCAAACTGCAGCAGCTGCCGGCCGAAGCCTCTGCCGCGGTAACCGGCCCGCAAGGTCAGGTTGGGGACATGGCCAATGCCGGCTTCCTGATCCATCCATGTGGAAATCGAACCGATGATTTCACCGTCCAGTGTGCCCACAAAGATTCCCGCGGAATCCCGGCTGACATCCTGGTCGAGGTGACGCCCCTTCCGGAATTGCCACGACTGGCCGGCAATCTCACCGAACTGCTGCTCGATGTTCTGATCGATCGAGACTCCCTCAAAAGCCTCAACCGTAATCTGGCGCAGGGTCTCCAGGTCGGCCGGCTGATACGGTCGGATTTCCACGTCTTTCCCTTCGCGACCGCGCTGCTGCCAGATTCCTGCTGCTGGAAACGGGCATTCGGTCAATTGCGCCGGCCGATGAAACACCGCCCTCGCTCGAATCAGCCCTGCACCTGACTGCGATGAAAATGCACATCGACCAGAGTCGTCACACCGTTGCGGGTGGTCGGGTTGTACCCCTTCCGAAGGTGAACCCGCCACACAATCTCGCCGGTGAGCCGGTCGGTGCCTTCTTCGGAGGCCGGGAGGAAGGTGGTGAGCGATTCGCCCGGTTTGAGGACCCGGTCGACGTCCTGACCTTTAAGATCCCAGTCGCCATGAATCACATGATCGTACAGCAGGACCACCTCACCCGCTTTGGGTTCGTTTTTTGCCGCGTAAACAAAGTTGTTGGACCGCTGCAGCATGCTGCCTGGCTGCACGGCTCC
Source organism: Planctomycetaceae bacterium (assembly GCA_020426545.1). Taxonomy (GTDB): domain Bacteria; phylum Planctomycetota; class Planctomycetia; order Planctomycetales; family Planctomycetaceae; genus JAGQPV01. The sequence goes on along the minus strand of JAGQPV010000467.1, from coordinate 1,053 downwards.
CCGTTTGAACACCAGGGTTCTGCCCAGCGGCATGAACGACTGGTCGCTGGAGACATTCCGGAACTTGAGCCACAGCTGCAGAACCGGTGCGGAGGGTTCGCGGGTCTGACCGCTGCCACTGTAGTGCGTAAACTGCAGCGGGCCGCGGGTGACCTTCACCACGGTGACTTCCAGATTACCGAAACGCCGCGTCTCGCCGAGCTTCAGCTCATGCCCGGATGGAAGGACGGCGTCCTCCGGCACCAGCTGATACAGCACATTGCCGTCGGCATCGGATTTGGGGACAACATCGGGCAGGCTTTCCAGCTGGTGAGTGCTGGCGGCGCCCTGGCTGAGCAGCGACATGATCAGCGCGATGGTGACAGCACTGGCGTAGCTGGCCACCGCGATGAACAGTGTCCGCGAAACCATGTCTTTTTTTCGCGACGACTTTGGCTGCGGGGCGGCTGCCGGTTCGGCGGCTCCGTTGTTTTCGGCGGTGAACGGTTCAGCGGTCGCCGCCTCGGTTTCCGTCGCGGAAGACGGTGAGACTGCGGCGGGAGCGACAGCTGGCACGGAGGCAACCGCCACGGCGAAGCCGGTTTGACCAGCGGGACTGGCCAGTGGAGCAGCAGGTGCCGGGCTGGCAGCCGGTGTCTCGTCTCCGTCGGGGTTCCAGCCGTCAAACGGGTTATCGGCCGCCGGAGTGGCCGGTTTCGCCACAGGTGCCGCAGGTGCGGGTTCCGCCGCAGCCACCGGTTCTGCCTGAGCCACTTCCGGGGCAGCGGGTGCGGTTTCCGGTTCGGCACTGGCAGGTGCTTCCGGCGCCGGGGTCGCAGCCGGTGCCGTGTCTCCGTCCGGGTTCCAGCCGGCAAACGGATTGTCGGCCGCCGGGCTGGCGGGTTCGGCTGCAGGTGCTGCCGCCACGGGCTCCGCCGCAGCTGGTTCGACAGGAGCGGGTGCGGTTTCTGTCTGAGTCTCGGCTGTGGTTACCGGTGCCGGAGTCGCGGCCGGCGCGGTGTCTCCGTCAGGGTTCCAGCCGGCAAACGGATTGTCGGCCGCCGGACTGGCGGG
>JAGQPV010000466.1 GCA_020426545.1 Planctomycetaceae bacterium | reverse complement strand
ATGGAATCGACGTACTCGACACTTTCCTTCGTGGGGTTGGTGTCGTCGAACCGCAGGTGGCATTTTCCGCCAAACTCCTGAGCAATCCCGAAGTTCAGGCAGATCGACTTGGCGTGGCCAATATGCAGGTAACCATTCGGTTCCGGCGGAAAACGGGTGACCACCCGGCCATCCCACCGGCCTGTTTCCATATCCTTCGCGACAATGCCCCGCACAAAGTCGGCGGGCTGAGTCGGTTCTTCCGTATTCATGCCGAATCCTCCGGCGTCTGCTGGTGTGGTTCCGGGCGGTGCGCCGGGCCGCCTGATGTTTTTCCGCAGGCTTTCCCGCGGTTGCGTCAGTTATATCCGCCCGGTGCCAGCCCACAAGGGCACAACATGTGTCCCGAGGCCAGGTTCGGCCCATCATCGAAACCGCCCCGTACGACAGTTTTCACTTCAGAGCCTCCCCTGCCGCTGTTCGACAACAGCCTCAAACAGGGGGACTTTTGGACACTTCCCGGAGGGTGAGTTTGACGATTCCGTAGAAACCGTCACCTGGAACACTTATTCCGACTGGGCCAGAACTGCGGTTTGGCCTCAAGACTCCGGTTGTGCCGGTTCGATGAAAGAGAGTGAATAACTGCGGATACTCCCCGCGCTCAGTCCGTGCGGAGTCCGCCAGTGTGGAGACCGGCCAGTTCTGCCGGAAGTCTGCCGTATCAGCCGGAACCGTACGCTGGATGATCTGTCCCGCGGTCCCCGCTGGCCAGCAGACCGCGAACGGCGACGGCCAATCGAATTCCCGGTGGAGCAGCTGTTGTGATTTACGGACTCTACCTTTCCTCGCAGGGTGCTCAGGTTCAGTCCCGGCGGATCGATGCGATTGCCAACAACCTGGCAAACGCCTCGACCACGGGCTTCAAACGGGATCTGGTGGCCTTTCAGGCCCACCGCCCGCGGGATGTCGATTTCCCCACAGCCAGCGAACCACCCCACGGTCTCAACAACAGCACCGGCGGAATTTCCGTCGCCGAAATACGCACTGACCACACGAACGGCTCGCTGAACCAGACCGACGAAACTTACGATCTGGCCCTGCATGGCCCCGGCTTCTTCAGCGTCGCCGGACCGGACGGCCCGCTGCTGACCCGCAACGGCAGCTTCTCGGTCGATGGACTGGGGCGGCTGGTCACCCGTGACTCCGGCGCCGCCGTGCTGGGAGAATCCGGCAGCCCGATCCAGATTCCCGCCGATGCCCACCAGATTGAGATCTCCGTCGATGGCATGGTGCGACAGGTCGATGCAACAGGCACCCGCTCCGAAATCGACCGACTCGCCATTGTTCGTCCCGCTTCGCAGGAAGCACTGCTGAAGCAGGGCGGGAGCATGTACAAGGCTCTCGGGCCGGTCGTTCCCGCCGGCCCCGCTGCCGAAGTCCGGCAGGGTTATCTGGAAGAATCGGGTACGAATCCCATCGACGAAATGGTGGCCATGATCAGCGCATCGCGGGCCTTTGAGACCAACGTGAACATGATTCAGCACCAGGACAATGCCCTCGGACGGCTGCTGCAGATGATGCCCCGCTGAATCGGATCAGCGTCACCCGGCAGCAGCAGAGCATGAAACTGGTCCAGCAGGCACGGCGGCAGACAGCCGGACAGAGAACAGGGGAGGAGACCTATGGGACTGCGGGCGATGCACTCCGCCTCGACGGGCATGTCGGCCTCGCTGACGCAGCTCGACGTGATTGCCAACAACCTGGCGAACGCCAGCACCACGGCATTCAAACGGTCGAGAGTCAACTTTGAAGATCTGTATTACGAACACATGCGGCTGCCCGGCGCACAGGATTCGCAGGGCAAGCTGTCTCCCACGGGAATTTCCGTCGGGCTGGGAACCCGCGTGGCGGCCACCGCGGCCGATCACCGGGAAGGCAGCCTGCTGGAAACCGGTAACCAGCTCGACCTGGCGATAACGGGCGATGGCTTCTTCAAAGTGCAGGACGGAACCTCGATTCTGTATACCCGCTCCGGTGCTTTCAGTGTGAATGCCGATGGCGACATGGTGATGCAGTCGGCCGACCGGGGCCGGCTGATCGAACCAGCCATTTCCATTCCGCAGGATGCGACAGAAATTTCGATCTCCAGCGATGGAATCGTCTCGGTCCTGCAGCCGGGCAGCAGCTCGCTGACACAGGTCGGGCAGATTCAGACGGTCCGGTTCGTCAACCCGCAGGGCCTGCTGCAGCAGGGCGAAAACCTGTACGCCGCCACGGATGCCTCCGGAACGCCGCTGGAAGGCAACCCCGGTCTGGAAGGCCGCGGGCTGGTGCGACAGGGCTTCCTGGAACAGTCGAACGTGGAACCCGTGCGGGAACTGGTCGATCTGATCAAATCGCAGCGGCATTTTGAGATGAACAGCCAGGTCATTCAGGCCGCCGACCAGCTGCTGCAGCTGGTGGCCAACCTGCGTCGGTTCTGATTGACCGGCAGGCATGGTGGCAGCCAGTCGGCACCCCTCAGGCAGCGACCTGACAACCAGCCAGCTCCGCACGATCCCTTTTTCTCCCAGCCCGCAGGAAGAACAGCATGCACCGCAAACTGCATTCCGCGGCGAGACGATGCCGCCTGGCCGGTTACCGCGCCGTGCTGGTGCTTCCTGTTCTGGCCTGCGCGCTGGCAGGTCAGCCGGCAGCAGCGGCCGAGATCCGATTTGCGGAGACAGCTGAGATCTCCGGGCGGATTGTTCGCCTGGGCGATGTCGCCCGGATTACCGACGCGGACTCGCAGTTCGTCCGGCAGCTGGAACAGGTGGAAGTCGCTCCCGCGCCACCGGCGGGAGTCCGTCGGCCGCTGTCGCTGGCGGAAGTCCGCCAGCGGCTGCAGAGTCTGGGGTTCGATCAGTCGCAGATTGAGTTCTCCGGCTATGGCCAGGTGATGCTGACCTCGGCCACAGTCCGCCAGAAGGACACGCCGCCCGCCGCTACACAGGCCCTGCGGCAGGTGGCCCACTGGCAGCAGGACCGGGCCGCGCAGCTGGTGAGTGAAGCCGTGCAGCGGATGATCAAAGCCGGCACACCCGACCTGGGTCCGGTCTCGGTCGAAGCCGAACTCCAGCCGCAGCACGCGCTGGTGATTCTGGCGGGCCGGGCGGACAGCATGCAGATTATCGGTGGCCAGCCCCCCTGGAACCAGCGGCAGACCATGCTGGTGCAGCTGCTGGACCGCCAGGGCAACCTGCAGCAGGTACCCGTGATTGTCCGGTGTGAGCCGCACCCTCAGGTGCTGGCGGCACGGTTCAATCTGCCGGCAGGACATGTGGTGCGGGCCGAGGATCTGGTGTGGCAGCAGCAGAAACGGCCAGCCGGGCCGCAGCCCTTACCCGCCGACCTGACCGGACGGGAAACCGTCCGCCCGCTGCGTCAGGGACAGCCGATCACACGGGAGGATGTGAAGAGCGTCCCCCTCATTCGGCGGAACGACATTGTCGTGGTGCACTCCACGGCGCCGGGAATTCGCGTCAGTACGGAGATGAAATCCCGGTCGGAAGGTGCCCGGGGAGACCGGGTGATTCTGGTGACACTCGATGGCCGTGAGCAGGTGGCCGCCCGCGTGGTGGGCCTGCAGGAAGCTGTCGTCGAAGCCACCGCCGATGTGACCACCAACGGCAGACCCGCGCTGCCCCGCGCCTTTCCTCAGGCCTTACAGCAGCCTGTGCTCCAGAGAGCCTTACCGGGCAGCCGCCCGATGACTCGCAGACCGGTTGCCGGCAATTCGGATGTGCGGAACGCGGATGCTTTCCGGTTTGAACCGAATGGCCCGGTCTTCGAAAGGCAGAACCAGAACCGGGCGCGGTTTCCGGATGTCCGACGGGAGCAGCAGCGATGACGACATCCACCACACTGGAAGCCGCACGGAACCGCCGCAGTCGGCAGCGCCGCCGCAGGATTCTTCGCAGCGCGGTGCTGTCGGGAGCAGTGCTGATCGCTGCGCCGGTGCTTGCTCAGTCGACGGCCCCGGCCACACTTCCCCGGGGACTGCCCACCGACCGACCACTGCAGCAGAATCCACTGCGACAAATCCCGCCGCAACAGAATCCGCTGCAGCAGAACCCGCGAACCAGCCAGCTGGATGTGCCGGGGAATGGTTCCCGACCGCTGACCAACGCCCCCGAACCCGGACTGCTGCCAGCGGCGCCCGGCGGCCGCATGACGCCCGGAGCCTACGGTGCAGCTCCACACAGCCCTGGTGCATACGGTGCCGGCCCATACGGGTCTGGTGCGTACGGACCGGGAGCTTACGGAACCGCCCCGCCGCCAGCCGGCCTGCCGGGCATGCCTCCGGCCGGTGGTCCCGGTTCTCCGCCACTGCCTCCGGATCCGGCCGACTGGTACTTCGATCGTCCTCCGGCCTACGTGCGGGATTACAGCTGGATCTACGTCGATGCGCCGCGTCCGCAGGAAATCAAAGTCCACGACATCATCACCATCGTCGTGAACGAGAAGGCCCGGTTTGACTCCAACTCGCAGTTCAACCGCACACGGAATGCCACGCTCAAGGCCGAGCTGAAAGAGTTCATCCGGCTGGGAAAAACCGGTAACCTGAATACCGCCGCTTCCAACCAGCCCACCATCGATACCAACCTCTCCGGCCGGCTGCAGTCCAACGGGCAGGCCGTCGATGCCGAAGGCGTGAACTACCGCATTGCAGCCACCGTCGTCGATGTGCTGCCCAATGGCTACCTGGTTCTGGAAGCCCGGAAGTCGATTCGCACCAACCGCGATCTGTTTGAATACTCGCTGACGGGCACGCTCCGTCCGGATGATATTTCTCCGCGAAATGAAGCCTACAGCGAGGACATTGCCAATCTGCAGGTGGTCCGCAGCAGCCGTTGCAGACCGGAAAAGCCCACGTCTCGACGCTGGTCACTTACGCTGTGCGAGCATGCGGTCTCGTTCTGGAATACAAATTCGATCTCCGGAACTTCCTGAGGC
>JAGQPV010000465.1 GCA_020426545.1 Planctomycetaceae bacterium | reverse complement strand
TGCGTTGAGCCCGCCGTCCGGCAGTACCCGTCAGCCCGACTGGGCCTGATCTGATGAAAGGAACGGCTGCTTCGCAGAGGGCCACAGACAACCCACGTGCGGAAGGCGGAATTCTCCCGCCCTGCCGGTGGTTTGGGCCCGCACCCTGCTGCGGGACAGCACTGCCTTGGAACAGGCCGGCTGCCTGCGGGAAAGAATGCCCCCGGCAGAGACCAGATTCCACTGCGGCTGATTTACTCTGCCTGAGAACCACCGGTTCGGCCAGCAGGGAATCCCGCGGATGGCCGGAAAACGGAAACTGCCCGCCAGCTGCCAGGCACAGTCCGTGCATCCCGATTTCTAACGCCCGGGTACTCAGTTTCGCGAACCGGTATCACTGGCCGTTTGGCTACCGGGTGGCCAGGCGGGTGCTCTACAGCAGGGCTGCAGAACGCTCAGGCAGCGGCAACTGCGCTGCGAGCGGCACCGGGCAGCGGCGACCGGCGGTGAGACGGTCGGGCGGGGCTCAATGCACGCTGTCGGTACGAACCTGGACCTGCAGCGCGCCGAGCATCTTCGTCAACTCCGTTTCCTTGCGGTTGATGAAGAACACATTCTCCAGCACGATGGCCCGCCGCTCGTTGCTGGGGTGCAGAATCAGCCGGCCCGACCGCAGCAGCATGTATTCAAAAACGTCGTTGATTTCCTTGTCGATCCGCAGGTTCGGGGCGGAAAACCGCTCGAGGTCACTCAGAATTCCATGGTGATGCAGCAGTTCGTTCGGGCGAACTTCCCAGTAGTCGAACTGAACGGTGATCAGCACGCCGATGTAAATCAGAGCCAGCAGGCCGGCAAAGAAGAAGTAGAACGTCGCATTCGCCAGCGGCCGCAGCGAGCTGATCATCTGCCCCACGAATGGGAGCATGTCCGGGCGGGAACTGAACAGGAACCACAGCCCCACACCCACAGCCACCAGGAAGAAAAACAGCGTCAGCGAGGTGGTTCGCGGGAAATCAAACGAAATTACCACCAGATTGACGGCGAAGATCGCGAGGAACGCCAGAGCCACGATATGGGCATTGTGCGTGTCCTCGTTGCCGGTGAACATCATATAGAACGCGGCCACCAGGGCAGCCAGAAACGTCGGATACAGGAACACGGCCTTGGGGTACGACACGAGGAAAATCTGCTTCGGCACGGAAGCGGGACGCGGTGAGCCTGCCTGATCCGCTCCGGCTGAGGCCGGCGTGGTTGTGTTGTGTTCCGCCATGACAATCATCCCTGTACTGATGGTTCACTATCGGTGCCGCTGCGGGTTTCGGCTGCTGCGGTTTGCTTCCCGGCGACTGTAACGACAGCAGTTCACCTTTGCCAGACCGCTGTCGTGGAACGACTTGCGGCGGAAGTGCTCCGCCGGCCGCTGGCCGGGGAAACCGTGTGCACTTTCTTCCGGCAGCCTGGCAGGGGAAGGAACTTCCCCGCGGGGGCAGCGGCTGTTGTCTGTCACGTCACTGCCGGGCGTCGGCGCTCACGGCTCCGGGCGGCACTGGCAGAACGCAGCGGATGGCCGACCGGTTCATGACGATTTCCGGAGCCCCGCGATATGCGGCCAGCCGCCTGCTGTCAGGCGGTGGTCACCGGAATTTTCAGCGTTCCGTCATTCCAGCGGGTTTCCCCATCGAGGACCGAATGACAGCGGCGGAGCAGCGGGAAGTCATTCCTCACGCCCAGTTCAAGGCCTTCGTGCAGTTCATCCACGCGGGCGGCCAGCTCATCGAGCGAGAAGGCGCCCCACTTGCCTTCCAGCAGTCGTAACTGCTCGAGGCCGGAGTAGTGCTGCCGCAGCTGATCGGGCAGCAGGGCCGACAGGGCCACGGCAGCGGCCGGCGAACGCCCCAGCTGCGGGTGCGTCAGAATGCGCAGTCCCTGGTGATGGAACAGAATGCAGCAGACCAGGTCATCGGGCAGGTGCCACCGATGGGCCAGCGAAGCACCTGCCAGGGCGTGATCCCAGCCCAGCACCTGCCGTTCGTAATCACACATCAACTGTGGCTGGCTGCTGCGGGAATCCACGAACCGCACGTAATAATCCACCAGCTCGGTGGTAATCACCGGCAGCAGATAATCCTGCAGCAGAGCACCGGCGAAGGCGACTTCGGTATCGGTCTTCAGCAGCCGGGCGGTTTCCCGGGCAAACAGGGCCTTCTGCAGGCTGGCATTCCAGAAGCAGCTCTGGTTGATCAGCTTCGAACGTCGCGCCAGCACCGCGGCCTGCATGCCGGTCGTCACGATAAACCCGGTGCTCTGGCGCAGTCCCAGCAGAGAGATGGCCTGCTGCACCGAATGAATCTTGTGGCGGACGCCCGTGAATGCGCTGTTCACATGCCGCAGCAGTTCCAGCGTCAGGCCGGTGTCGGTTTCGATGATGCGGGCCAGTTCGGCAATCGTCGCGCTTTCATCGCGGGACTTCTGCATGAACAGAGTCACCGCGTGCGGCAGCGCAGGCAGTTTGAGCGTCGGCGGCAGGGCCTCGAGCGTGAAGTTCGCCAGAGCCGCTTCCCGCAGCGACGCCCAGTCGATTTCGTTGGAAGTGCTGCTCCCGGTGTCACTCTGGCGTAGACTCATCGGACTCACCGTTTACAGGTTTCCGTCGGACGCGGGTTCGCCGCGAAACAGTACAGCTGGCAACTATGAGATTGTGCCGAGCAATCGCATCTTCCGTGTCATTCGGAGATTGCCTCGCCGTGTTGTTGAGCTCGCCTGTTGCTGCAACTATGCACTCTACCTGTCCAGAAGGCGCGGAGTTTCTTGAGTTTCTGGAGGAACTGGAATTGTCTGTTCAGTGCATCCCGGTCTGAAACCAGGTGGATTCACTTACGATATAAAGGGGAACTCGACAGTCGAAACTCTTTGGCGAAGGCTGCTGTCTGACTGCGACCAAACCCCCCGGGGAAACCGGAGAACCCGTCACTCCGGCCCCGCGACAGCTTCCCGGTTCTTCTTCTGCCTGCCGGCCGATCCGTATTCCGTATTTCCCGGCGGCCTTCGCGGTGACGTAATCCGCTCTTGGCACATTCCGGCCCGGGACATAGAATCCCGGTCCTCTCACCCGCTGGTCTGTCCCGTGGTCTGTCCAGACCATGGCCTCCGCACCTCTCTCACAACGCTTCCAGACTGCATTACCCCACCACAGATCTCCGTTCCGCCCGGTCGTGTTTCGTGACCGGCTGACGGTTCTGCTGCCTGCACGATTGCGCCGGTTCGGCTTTGCCGGGCTGACCCTTCCCGTCTGTTCCCTCCTCCGTTCACCTGGTCTGCAGCAGTTTCCGGCAGGAATCTGCAGTTCCAGGCCCGCCTGTTCTGAGATCCTGCCTGCCGAATGCGGTGTGTCCGTTCGGGCCGTCCTGCTGTCCGTCCCGGTAATATTGCCTCGTGCATTCGCCCGGTGCGGCCCGGCAGTGGCCGGCTGTTATGGGCCTCTACGCCGTGGTCCGGCAGGTATTCCCAGTCATTCCAGGAGAAGATGTCTGATGCATGGCACTTCGCCACGGATCCTCATTCTCGAGGTTCTTCTCGTTTCCGGCGGCCTGCTGCTGACAGGCAGTGGCTGCTCCGGCCTGATGCACGAACTGCAGCCCCACCGGCTGTCGCGGCTGAACCGCGGCCCCGGCATGTCGACCGATGCCTACAACTTCTCGGTGGCCGACCCGGTTCCCGGTGGTGCCACGGCAAAACCTGCGACAGAGACGCCAGGCCCGGCCGCAGCAGAAGGTTTCGACTCTGCGGAGTAACCCCGGCCCGGCCACAACCAGGTGATGGTCACCCGGCGATCAGTCCACCAGAAGCTTGCGTCGAAGCACGTACAGGTTCAGAATCGGTTGCGGGCCAGCTGTTCTTCCGGCTGGCCGTACCCGATTTAAGCCGCTTCGGAGCTTCGACCACCATGACTGCCCTGCCCTGTCGTGCCTTTTCGCCTGCGCTGTTCCTGACAGTTGCCGGTCTCTGCTGCCTTTCTGACGGCCCTCAGCCGGCTGCCGCTGCACAACCCGCCGGTCAGGCTCAGTCGGACAGTGCCGACCCGTCGACCGACAGCGCGGGCGAACTGGTTTACTTCGGCACCTACAGCCGGGGGAAGAGCGAAGGCATTTATGTCTCCCGCTTCAATCCGCAGACGGGCCAGCTCGGGCAGCCGCGGCTGGCAGCGAAAACACAGCACCCTTCGTTCCTGGCCCTGCACCCCGCGGGCGGGCTGCTGTACGCCGTCAACGAGATTTCCCGCATGGAAGACAAAAGCGGGCTCGTCACCGCCTTCCAGATCGACGGGAAGACCGGCCTGCTGACGGAACTCAACTCGGCCCCGTCGGCCGGGGCCCATCCCTGCCATCTGGTGGTCGACTCCGCCGGCAGAAACCTGCTGGTGGCCAATTACACCGGTGGGAATGTGGCAGTGCTTCCGCTGGCAGAAGACGGCCGGCTGACCGGCGACGTGCACCCCGTGCAGCACCACGGGTCGAGCATCAACCCGAATCGCCAGAAAGAGCCGCACGCCCACTCGATCAACCTCGATGCCAGCGGGCGGTATGCCGTCGCGGCCGACCTCGGGATCGACCAGCTGCTGGTGTACCGCTTCAACCCGCGGCAGGGCAAACTGGAGTCCGCCGGTTCGGCCCGCGTGAAGGCGGGTGGTGGCCCGCGGCATTTCACATTTCACCCGAATGGCCGGTTCGCCTATGTGATCAACGAGCTGGATTCGACCGTCACAGCTTTCAGCTGGGACGCCGACAGCGGCCGCCTCAAGAACCTGCAGACGGTCGCCACCTTGCCGGCAGAGTTCAATGGCCGCAACAGCACCGCCGAGATCCGCGTGCATCCCTCGGGCCGGTTTCTATACGGTTCCAACCGGGGGCATCACAGCCTGGCCATCTTCCGGATCAACCAGCAGACCGGCGAACTGACGCCAGCCGGACATCATTCCTCCGGCGGGTCGACTCCGCGGAACTTCA
>JAGQPV010000464.1 GCA_020426545.1 Planctomycetaceae bacterium | reverse complement strand
ACCAGCTGCTGGTGCTGCCCGGAAACCGGCTGCTGTCCGTCAGCGATGACGGCACCGGGTTGATCTGGCAGCTGAAGTAACAGACTCCGCCACGCAGTTGACGGTTACTCTCAGCCCAGCGACGTCGACTCGCCCGGCTGCAGCACCACCGGCTCAGTCGATGTTTCGGCCCGCACCCGCTCCGCCCACGCGGTCGCGTCCTGCGCAATCAGCGGCCAGGTGTTGTAATGCGCGGGAATCACCCGTTTCGGCTGAATCAGTCGCAGCGCCCGCAGCGCATCCTCCGGCCCCATGGTGAAGTTGTCACCAATCGGCAGAATGGCCGTATCGATGCCTTCTTCGCCAATCAGCTGCATATCAAGAAACAGCCCCGTATCGGCAGCGTGATACAGCGTGCCTTCGGGCAGCTTGAGCAGTACCCCGCAGGGGTTTCCTCCGTTGGAGCCATCAGGCAGCATCGACCCGTGATGGGCGATCGTCAGCTTCAGCACGCCGAACGGATGCTGGAAAGCACCGCCGATATGCTGTGCATGCAGATTCTCTACACCCTGGCGGCCCAGCCACTCGCAGATTTCGAAGTTGGCAATCACCAGGGCACCGGTGCGGCGGGCGATTTCCACGGTGTCGCCCACATGATCGCCATGACCATGCGTCACCACAATGAAATCGGGCTGAACCTCCGCCGCCGTGGTGGTTGCCGACGGATTTCCCGTGAAGAACGGGTCAATCAGAATCCGATGACTGCCGGAAACAATTTCGAAAGTGCTGTGTCCCAGCCAGGTAACCGTTGTCGCCATCCCACGTCTCCTGAAATCCGAATCGCCTCCAGCGTAGTAGTCACTTGCCGCTGGTCCGGCTGCTGAGAATCTGCTTCATGTTGTTCTTATAGCCCTCAACGCCCGGCTGGCCGTAAGGGTTGATCCCCATCAGCCGCCCTTCGATGGCGGTCGACAGCATGAACAGCTGCAGCAGTCCGCCCAGCTGCCGGGCATCGAGCCGGGGCAGAATCAGATCGGCCGTCGGTCGGGGCGGGCTGTCTTCGGCATAGGCCCGGTTGGTGCCTTCCAGGGCAATGCCCAGCAGTTCCGGCACGCTCATTCCCGCATACTGATTCAGCTGATCGTGGTTCTCGGCATCGGGCACTGCGGGGATCTGCGGACCTCCCGCAGCCTCGGCATTCTCCGGAGGCGGTGCGACAAACAGATTCGTGATCAGCTTGTCCCGGCGTCCTTCCTGATGCTGCTGCCCTCGGCTGTGCAGGTCGCGGGTATTCACGGCTGTCAGCGGCGTGGCTCCCTGTTCCTGCTTGCCCAGGCTTTCCGCCAGCAGCTGGTCGTACCACAGGCCGACTGCTTCCAGCCGGCTGCCCCACGTGGACAGTACACGGATGGAACATCCATGGTCGCGTTCCAGCAGATGCGAAACGCCGGTGTAGTCGAGGGCCGGGTTCTGGCCCACCGGAGCTGTCCGCACGGTTTCCGTCATCTCCGCCGCACCCCGCAGGAGTTCCCGCAGGTCAATTCCCAGCACGGCGGCCGGCAGCAGTCCCACAGCTGTCAGCACGGAGAAACGCCCCCCCACCCCGTCAGGAATCGGAAAGACATCGCTGCAGCCCAGCTGACTGGAAAGATCGCGGAGCCGTCCGGTTTCGCCCGTCACCGGCACAATGAAGCGGCTGGCCGCCGAGCTGTCTCCAGCATGTTGAGCCTCCAGCGCCTCGCGAAACACCCGGAAGGCGACCGCCGTTTCCAGCGTGCCACCCGACTTGCTGATCACCGCAATGCTCCAGCGGTCTTCCACGCGAGATGCATCGCTTCCCGCACTGCCCAGCAGTTCCAGCAGGCCGGACATCGCCCCGCCGTCCAGATTGTTCCCTTCGAAAGAAATTCGCGGAACGCCCTGCCGGGCCGCGCGGCCCAGTTCATTGTGGTACGGATGACACAGGCCCTCAAACAGAGCCCGGGCCCCCATGTACGAACCGCCAATCCCCAGGACCACCAGCCGGTCGGAAGTTTCCCGCAGGCGTGCCGCCGTGGTTTCAATCTGTTCCAGCAGGCTGCCACCACTGGAACCGGTAGCGGCTTCCAGCAGCTTCGCCGGCAGGGGAATGAACCCCGCGTCCAGCGGCTGCTTCTCCTCGGGGACGGGCTTCCCCGACTGCAGCAGTTCCACATCCGCGAAGACTTCATCGCGGGCGGCTTCCAGCGGCCCGGCCAGCTGTTCCAGGTCGGCGGGGCCAACGAGAGTACGGCTGCTGTTGAACTCATAGCGAATTTCAGTCATGTCGATGCTGCTGCCTGATACGCAGGTTCCATGATTCTTCTGCGAGAACCGGCGGGCGGGACGCCTCGCGCAGCCGCGCATTCTCACTTCCCGCGGGAGTGGCCTGTCAGCCGATTTCCGGCGGGAAACTCCTGTTGCCGCAGTTCAGCATTCCGCGGGTGAAACCGGAAAGTACCATGCCTGCTGCCGCGAGGGCAGTGTAAGAAGACGGCCAGCGGAAGTACAACCGCAGGCGGGGGTTCGAACCGCCTGGCAGAAGGCCCCTGCAGCACAACCGGACAGCGCGGGCCCGCACCCGGCACGCCGCCGCACTATACCGGTTCGTCTTTCAGCGACAGATCATTCCTGTGGCACCAGCGGCGCAGCGCCGCATCCGTTTCCTGCCCTTCAAATTCATACCATTGATCCAGAGCGTTCTCCCGTTCCAGCAGATGCCGGAAACGTCGGTATGCTCCGCTGCGGCTGAACATGTCCCGCACCTCTTCGCAGGCTTCCGGCAGGTATTCGGCGGCGAACTGCAGCACCAGATGCTTCCCCAGATCGAGTTCTCTCTTCCCGGGAATCGGGAGGTACTTTTCCGGATTTTCGACGTCGCCCGGCGGTTCATCGATGGCCCCCTCATCATCACTCCGCCAGAAAATCTGTCCGGTTTCCAGCGACAGGAACGCCTCGCATGCAAACTCGTCCCCCACGCTGACGAATTCGTATGCTTCCCTCAAATCAGAAAAATCGACAGTGACACGGCTCATACAGCACCTGCTGGTTTTGGGATGGGAGGCAAAATCCATGCAGTCCAAAGCAGTCTCTGGCCATTCCAGAAAGGCATTCAGCGTCATCCGGGAGGCCGGCCCTGCGTCGCAGAATATCACACCAGCCATCAACGCAAGCAGGGCCGGTAACCTGCTGGCTACCGGCCCTGCTGAATTCTCTCAATCGCTCGCCCTGCTGACGCTTTGACAGGCGCCCGCATCGGCTCATCGTGTCAGTTCTGCAGGTCAAACTTCAGGTCGTTCTCACCCTCAGAGATCTCCGCGCTGAGGCCGGAAGTCTGCTCGCTCCGGTATTTCTCCGGAATATTCTCCGGATTCGGGGGAGCAGGATTGGGATTATCGACAGAAGGGGCTTCACCTTCCGGCGGCGTAATGAACACCGTATACGGGCCCACGACCACGGGAGCTTCTGACTTGAATCGACCTTCTTCGTTGATAGGCCACGTATAGGCCTTCCCGGTCTCCCGGCTGGCAAGATTCACAAAGCCCCGAGTGACGGGCGTGCCGCCATAGGTGACCATTCCCGCCACTTCACCGGTGGGCACATCCACCGCCCCACTACCGCCACACCCGGCGGCAACGGCCAGAAGCAGAGCAGCTCCGCAGGACAGCAGTCCGGAAGTCCGGCTACGCATCAGTCGCATCTTTCAACACCTCAGCAGAATCGCGGAACAGATGGTAATCCCGTGGCAGTCCATGCTCCCCGCCACAGGAATTCGGAATCCCTCAGCCGACCGATCAGAATTCGCCAATCACCTGTCCATCGTCCTTCACAGCCAGCTGCTGGAAGGTGAGGAAGTTAATGTTCTCAGAGATAAACCGCACGGCACCGTCGCCAATCAGAGTATGCACACCACCCTCGTGATACGAGTTGATAATGGTGTTGGCACCATAAGTGTACTGGGCACCGGCCGACTGTGTCGGGTGATTAATCGGATAGCGGACGGTGGTGGTTCCGCTGCCCCAGCTGCCGGCGGTCAGCGTCGTGGCGTCTCCTGAAATACCCGTTCCCGTCCAGCCACCATAGTAGTTGGAACGCACGTCAATATTCCCGACAGTTCCCGACTGTTCCGCCACGATCATCGTGTTGGAACTGCCATCGGTAATGTCCCGCATGCTGTACGACTTATTGTACGTCAGAATACCGTTAATGCAGTACAGGCCGTAAGACGGGGTCTCGGTGGAAGGTGTACACTGAGAAGCCCGGGCCGTGGCGGCCGGGTCCGGGTAGGCCCCCATCACCCCCACGTAATCAATCAGCATCATACTGTTCAAGTTATTGTTCGTTTCGCCACCGGGATTCAGTGCGAACGAATCCAGCGGGCTGGACGGGCACTTGTACACAGGGACCATCAGTCCCTGCATAGCTGTATAGCCGCCGGTGCCGGGATGGAACGGATTCGCGAGGTTGTAGATGGCCGCCTGATCGAGATACGGCAGCAGCGCCCCGCGCCAGTTGCTCACATACCCCGGTCCCTGTGTCCCGATGGGAAACTTGTTGAAGTTGTCGTGATAATTGTGCAGGGCCAGGCCGATCTGCTTCATCCCGTTGCGGCACTGGGTCCGGCGGGCGGCTTCCCGGGCCTGCTGCACGGCGGGCAGCAGCAGAGCGATCAGGATGGCGATGATGGCGATCACCACCAGCAGTTCAATCAAAGTGAATCCACGACGCAGTGCTCGCATGGCGGCATGCTCCTTCCAGAAAACCAACGGAAAAAATGCAGCAGCCATGCGCAACTGTCGTAGTACGCATTTCCGCAGGAGGAATTCAGGCTGCACGGTCCTGAGGGAAAACACCCATCGCAGAGGAGGAGAGCCCCCTGCGGGAGAAAGTACAGGGAGGAAGAAATTCGGGAGAGGCTTCAGGCGCGCGATTCACCGATTCCTCTTGCTCAATTCACCATCATGGTCGCGGTGGGATCGCCTGTCAACGCATTTA
>JAGQPV010000463.1 GCA_020426545.1 Planctomycetaceae bacterium | reverse complement strand
CTGCCGGCCCATCTCGCTGGTGGCAATTCGTCCCCGGGGGGCCGCATACTCAGGGGCCGGTTGATGCGGTGGTTCTTCGGAAGATCCGCTGGACGGGAGAATTCCCTGTTGCTGCAGAATGTCCAGCAGGCCATTGGTAAACCGCGGGGCCTGTCGCTTATCCAGGTGGCTCGTATCGGCAAGATCTCCCGGATCCAGTTCCGGGTAGTCCGCATAATAAATCGTCCTGGCCGTCGTCTGTGGTCCAATCTGGTCCCAGTAGAGCTCTCTGGGATAGAACAGGCTGGTATAGGCCAGTCTTTCGCCGCTGGTCGGGTATCTGACAAACACGACTTCTCCACCGCGGGCCCGAATCTGCTCAACAGGTTCCCGGAACGAGCGGACCTCGCTCAGCCATTCCGCCGTGACGGGGGCCGGCCTGGTCCGCCTTCGAGCCGCCTTCTTCCTGTATCTGGCGGCTTCTGCCTCCCGCTTCCGCCTGACATGTTCAGGCCGCAGATGATAATCGGAGATGCGGGAGCGGTCTGGTTTGGTGATGTGAAACCCGGAAACAGGCGGGGCCCTGCCGGACAGCAGGGAACGAAGGATGAGCTTCGGTCGGGCTTCGGGGCTCAGAATCACCAGACGCTCGCGCAGCCACAGGCTGATTTGAGTCTCCAGCTGCGCTGCTGCTCGATATTCGTTCTGATAATAGTCCACATATTCCTGCTGGGATTCGAGATTAGCCTGTCTGAAGTCTGTCCAGGTGACATCGCACAGCACGATGCCACAGAAATTCGGATCCCGCGCCAGATCCAGAAGTGCAGCCGCCGGCTTGAGGCCTGACACCGCCAGCAATCTCAGGTTGTATTCCGGAAATCGCCGATAGAACTCCGCGGTGGCAAAACCGCAAACCGTCCTGGAGGTTCCCAGACAGGCGACTTCCCGCTTCGATTTTCCCAGCTTCGAACGGTGATACGACCAGAGTTGGGGACCGTCGATCACATTTGTTTCATATCCGTGACTCCTCCAGAACAGTTCGGCTCCAGTCATGGCGGCGAGGGACAGCACCAGTCCCAGGGCCCATGTGAAACCCCAGCGGGCGTTTGGCGCATGCTGCCGAAACCTGTCCGGAGGCACGTCAGGAGTTTTGCCGCGCGCTACCGCCTCGGCGGGTGACTGCAGTACGACCGCGTCGGACTGATCGAATAGCGGCGCACTGCCGATCGGATCAGAACTGGAAGTAGATGAAGGCACGATCTTCCCCGGGCATCAGAACGATAATGGTGAGCATGGCGGCAATGGCACAGGCCTGGCACAGTGATGGTACGCGTTCGAACAGATCTTCCAGTGTGGAATCCCGCATTACCCAGTGGGTCCACAGCATGCCCGACATGACTCCCAGCGTCAGCAGGACCTGGTCGCTGTCCACCACGCGCAGGCCTGCGGACTGCCCGAGGAAAGCCCCCAGAAAATCGGGAAACAGCATGGCCTGCATCAGGGCCGCGGCCTGGCTGACTGACTCAGCCCGGAACACCGTCCAGGTCAGGCAGACCAGCAGAAACGTGCCGGCAGTCAGCATCAGTCGGCCTGCCGTGGTTTTCCAGAAGAGCCAGCGGGCGGGAACAGTCTGTTTCAGATACCGTTCCGCGATCAGGTACAGACCATGCAGTCCACCCCAGATAATGAATGTCCAGGAGGCACCGTGCCACAGCCCGCCGATCAGCATGGTCAGCATCAGGTTGAGCTGTGTGCGCCGGGTCCCCATTCGGTTTCCGCCCAGCGGGATATAAAGATAATCCTTCAGCCAGGTAGACAGCGAGATATGCCAGCGGCGCCAGAAGTCGGAGAACCCGATGGCGGAATATGGAAACCGGAAATTGTCCGGCAGTCCGAAACCGAGACACATGGCAACACCGATCGCACAGGTGGAGTACCCGGCAAAGTCGCAGAAGATCTGCCCGGTAAAGGCCAGTGTGCCGATCCATGCGGAAACGGTATCAATATTCGCTGTATTAAAGGTGGACTCCACCACCGGGGCCAGCAGAGCGTCGGCCAGGACCGTTTTCTCCAGCAGGCCCAGCAGCAGGAGCGTCAGTCCCCAGCCCAGCTCATTGGCGGAGGCACGTCGGGGTGTCAGGCACTGGGGCAGAAAATCCGTGGCCCGCACAATGGGGCCGGCCACCAGCTGCGGAAAGAACGTCACATACAGGGCAAAGTCGAGGAATGACTTCCAGGGCCGGGAATTGCCCCGGTAAATATCCAGCGTGTAGGACAGCGTCTGGAATGTATAAAACGAAATTCCCACCGGCAGCAGGATATCCATCACCGGTGGCTGATACTGAATGCCGGCTGCGGCAGCGAGGGCGACAAAGTTCTCCAGCAGAAAGCTGCTGTACTTGAAGAAGCAGAGAAAGCCGAGATTCACCGCCAGACTGAGAAACAGGGCGGCGCGGCGCACACTCTGCCGGGGCGAATTCCCGATCCATTTTGCAGCCTGCCAGTCGACCAGCGTGGAAATCCACAGCAGAATCACGAATGGCGGGTTCCAGGCGGCATAGAACAGATAACTTGCCAGCAGCAGGTTAAACTTCCTGTACCGCCAGGGAATTGGCAGATAGTGCAGCAGCAGCACGCAGACGAAGAACAGTCCGAATGTGATGGAATTAAATACCATGTGATCTGCCGTTGATAATCCGCGGGGAAACCCGCTCAACCAGCCCCTCGGCATATCCTGCCGATTGACACATTATTTACCAGATGGACTGAGCCCCGATCTGAAATCAGGAGAAGTGTCATCCGGAACGGTTAAAGCAGCAGACGCAGTTCAGCAGTTCATCGATGAATTATCACAGAGGCAGACAGTGGCAACTGCATCCGGGGACTGTTGCCCTGAGTCAACAGACTCGAGTCAACAGACCCGAGTCGTTACTCCGGGAACAGCGGCACTTCATGAACTGTTCCAGTGAATGTTCCGGCAGAGCCGTGGAGAATCATGGACAACAGCGGTCCGAGAACGAAGCCGATGAGCCTTCGTGCCACGTGACAGGATGAGAATGAGTTGAGCGGGGTACATGGGTATTGAGTCAGTCCGGTCAGGCTGCCCGTCGATGCGGCCGGACCGGTGGTGCCGTCTGACGGTGTTTCAGTCGAGTCGTCGGGGACTGTGTGACAGCCCAGGGCGCCAGCCGCGCACCAAAGCAGAGCATCCTCCAGAATGCCAGCGGGATTCGACCGGGATGATGAAGCTGCTTGCTGATGTACCATCTCAGATGAGCTGGTTTCCAGAGCTGCTGCTGCTCCGCCAACCAGAGAAAGTTATCAATCGCGCCACGCGGATTCGCGACCAGCTGCAGCTCCGTTCGGTGCTCCGGGGTGCAGTCAGCCGTCGGGTTCTGCAGGGGGCCCTGATTAGCAGGATGCCAGTGTTCCGCGTGCGACTGGTGGAATTCTCTTCCTCCAGCACTGTGCTCTGCGGCGCTGACAAACTGCAGAATGTTCCGATTCTCGTCCGGGGACGGCAGGGAAGGCACAGTCTGCGGGAGGATGCGATCGACGACGTTCAAGGTGGCCCGACAGATCCTGGCGATCTGTTCCGAGCGACGTCTCTCCCAGAATTCCGTCGTTTCGAGCTGTGATCCCAGCTGCTGCAGGACATGATACAGATCGAGGAAGGATTTCAGCCGAATACCGCCCCGGCCGAGGTCATGCGCCACGGACAGACACAGCAGCACCAGCAGGTATTCATCCGAGACGGTTTCCAGCAGGCCGTCCATATTGGCGCAAGGCTGCCGGGAGTCCCAGACATCGTCCATGGAGATTCTGTAATCCGGCCCGGACCGCAGCTTCCAGTGCAGGTCGACGGACAGATTGCCATTGGACAGGGTGGCGGCATGTTCTGCCCGCATCCGCCCGGGGCGAATCTCCGGGCGGTTTCCGCGGAGCATCAGCCCGGTCGATTTCAGGCTGCGCACAGCGGCGGGCACGTCCTCTTCCCGTACCAGCAGGTCCACATCACCCTGGTGCCGCATCTGCCCGGGTGGATAGAACCGGGCAATCAGAGCGCTGCCCTTGAGAATCAGCCAGCTGATGCCATCGCTGTCCAGAGCTTCGCCTGCCTGGTCCCGCAACCGGGCCAGTGCCGCAATCCTCTCCGAACACCGGGTGGCAAACCGGGCCAGTTTCTTCTGCACGGCTGGCGGAACGTTCTGCTCCAGCAGTGGCAGGCGGCGGGTGGAATACCAGAAGAACTCTCTCAGGCGGTGTTCATGCAGGAACGTCAGGAACTGTTGCCAGTCGGAATCCGTCCACCCGGCGATGCTGCGGGCAGCAGAATCTTCATCTGCCCGGAGCAGATGCTGAAACAGTCCAAGGTACCGCGTGAATTGCTCCATGAGGATCCTCTGCGGCAGGCGGCCGCAGTTCAGGCACAGTGTGAGAGAGCAGGAAGACTCGCTGGCAGTGAGATCGTCTGCAGACCCTGGCGATACTGGTGGCAGGACGTGCGGGATGCGATTCGACGGCACATCTGTTCGATCTGTTCCCGGGGAATTTCACGGTCCGAGGAGGGATCGAACACTTCCGATGTCAGCAGACGCGGGCCGGGTGAGAGCAGGTTCATCATCAGCTGCCGGGTGACGTCTTCCACAGTCAGCGGCACAAACACGGGAGCCTGGAGTGAGTCGTCGCGCACAGGAAACAGAATCGACTGCAGCGGAGAACGGGTGAGAGCCGTCCTGCCGAGAATTTTCAGAAACTGAGCCTGACTGAACGAACTGGCTTCCTCATCACGGGAGGGTGGGCCAGGGTGATTCTGAATTTCATTCAGGGTTCGCTCGCGATGATAGGGAACTGCCTCCGCCCGTTCTGCCAGTTGCGGGAACAGGCGAAGTGTGCCGGAACGAATTCTGACAATCGTGGGCATGCCCGAAGCGATCAGGCCGACTGGTGTGTCGCTGACGAAAAAACGGTCGTTTGCCACAAAGTATCGACTGGACGACTGAAGGGAATGTACCAGTGATG
>JAGQPV010000462.1 GCA_020426545.1 Planctomycetaceae bacterium | reverse complement strand
CGGAGCGGAACGGCTGCACAAGCAGTTTTCCCGCAGACTGCCCGGCGTGGCCCTGATGAGTGGTGATCTGCCGCAGACCAAACGCGACCGCGTGATGAAGCAGTTCCGGGAAGGCAGCGTGCGACTGCTGATTGCCACCGATGTGGTCGGTCGTGGAATTGATGTCAGCGGAATTTCGCACATCGTGAACTACGATGTGCCCGAATATCACGATGACTACGTGCACCGCGTGGGACGGACAGGCCGCCTGTCTTCCAACGTGCCCGGACGGGCCATCACGTTTGTAACACGGGAGCAGGGCTCCCAGCTGACCAGCATCGAAATGCGGATCAATCAGCTGCTGCCCGAGTACCTGGTGGATGGCTTCACGGCGTACAGGGCTCCAACGGCCCGCAAGCACGTGAACGAGGAACAGGCTCCCAACCACTCGTTTGAGGAACCGGCTTTCGCCTGAGTACCTTGCACAGTGAGTTCACCTGCTGTCGGAATCTGACCGGCGGCAGGTTGCGGATCAGGGCAGCGCAGGAACTTCCTGCAGCTGCCCTCGTTTTTGCGCGGTCACATTTCCAGGGCGAGCCACAGACGGCGGCAACCTGAAGATTTGGCCCGGTATGTCAGTCGCCGGTCGTATTATTCCAGGTCGTCATCACTGCCCGGTTCAAGGCAGCGCTGGCAGCGGGTGTTCCTTGAGGAACTGATCGATCCGTGGCAGGAAGATCTCGTGAGCGTCTTCCACGACGTAATGGCCGGCGTTCTGGATGGGGAATGACTCTGCCTGGGGCAGCCTCTGCTCAAATTCCCGACGGAAGTGGGGCGAGAAGCACCAGTCCTGTTCGCCCCAGACCAGCAGCACGGGCGAGTGCTGAAACTGCGCCAGCCCGTCTTCCACCTCGACCAGCGTCTGCCAGCTGGGATGCGAGGGCTTGAGCGGGATATCCTGGACGAACCGATGCACGGCGATGCGGTCGTGCCAGTTTCCGTAGGGAGCCAGCAGCCCGCGACGCACGGCGGGCGTCATCCGTTCGTGATGTTCCACCGCCATGTGCACCGCAGCGCGGGCGAACAGATTCAACCCGCGGACAGCCAGGGTGCCCAGCAGCGGGATCCGGCAGACCGCAATCCGCAGCGGAATTCGCCGGGAGCGGAAGGCGGCCGTGTTGAACAGGACGAAACGGGAGAACTTCTGCGGCTCCCGAGCGGCGGCTCCCATGCCGATGGCACCGCCCCAGTCGTGGGCGAAGAGCGTGATCTGCTCCAGCTGCAGCTGCTCGTTCAGTGCGGACAGATTCCGGATGTGGGTGTCGAGCAGGTAGCTGGCATTCTGTGGTTTATCAGACCAGCCGCAGCCCAGGTGATCAATTGCGATCACACGGAAATGCTGTGAATAATGACGGATCAGCCGCCGCCAGTAGAAGCTCCACGTGGGATTGCCGTGCACCATCAGCAGGACATCGCCCTGGCCTTCGTCCACATAATGCAGGCGGTGGCCGTCGACGTTCACCCAGTGGGACTGAAACGGGTATTCGTCTTCGAAACCAGTGCGGTCGGGGGCAGGTACCGGTGCAGTTGTGACCCGGACAGGAGATGACACGGCGATGGGCTCAATCGTCAAAGCAGGCTGAAGGACGACAGGCAGCCGGCGGGAAGCGGAATATAGTACACCCTGCCGGGGTTCCTGAAGTTCTTACCGGGCCTGACCGGGGACGCGAAGTTGTGGACCGGCACGATTGGCAAGAGGCCTCGTGCCCTTGGTTTCATCCATCCTGCCGCAGCTGCAGGCGGGATGGCAGGTTAGATTATGAGGCTTTCCAGACATCACACAACTCAGCGGCCAGCTGGCGGACGTCGTCCAGTGAATGTGCAGCTGAGAGGCTGATCCTCAGTCGGGATGACCCCTGCGGTACGGTGGGGGGGCGGATGGCCGGTGCCAGAAAGCCCCGGGTGGCCAGTGCGTCTGAGATGGCCATGGCCCGTTCAGCGGACCCGGCAATCAGAGGAATGATGGGGCCGCCGGTTGAAGTCGTGCTGATGCCGGCCGAAGTCAGCAGGCCCGTGAGTTCTTTCGCCAGAGTATTCAGCTGCTGCCGCCGCTCTGGTTCCTGCTCGATGAGTTCGAGAGCACGACTGGCCGCGGCGCAGCTGGCCGGAGGAAGAGCAGTGGAGAACAGCTGAGTCCGGCAGCGGTTCCACAGCCAGTCGGCCAGTTCCTGAGAGCAGACCGCAAACCCGCCCAGCGAACCGATGGCCTTGCTCAGTGTGCCGATACGAACGGTCACCTGGTCGCCTTCGCAACCGGCTGCTTCGCAGGCTCCGCGACCGTTCCGGCCATGAACTCCCGTGCCATGTGCCTCATCGACCAGCAGCATGGCGCGGTGTTCGCGGGCAAACTGGCACAGCGGGCGGAGCGGGGCGAGTGTGCCATCCATGCTGAACACGCCATCGGTGACGATCAGCCGGCGGGGGGCATCTTTCGCCCGTATCAGGCCGGTTCGCAGACGGTCGAGCCGGTCGCTGCGGAAGATCTGCAGGCGGGCGCGGCTGGCACGGCAGCCATCGACCAGGCTGGCATGGTTCAGTCGTTCGCAGAACACGACATCGCCCGGGCCGACGAGGGCGGGTATCACTCCGAGGTTCGCCGCATACCCTGTGGGAAACAGAACCGCCGCCTGCTGATGCTCGAAGCGGGCCAGTTGCTCTTCCAGCAGGGCATGGCACACGGTCCTGCCGGACACCAGTGCGCTGGCCCGGGAACCGGTGCCGTACTGTTCCGTGGCTGCGATGGCCGCAGCCTGCAGGCGGGGATCCAGCGAGAGGCCGAGGTAATCGTTGCTGCTGAAGTCGATCAGCGTGCGGCCATCGATTTCGCAGCGGCCGCCTGGTAGTGGCGTGACTTCGCGGCGTGTCCGCAGCAGATGGCTTTCGGCCAGCCCGGCCAGTTCGGCTGCAACCCAGCTGAGGGGTGTGGAACTCATACGGGTGGTGTGTTCCGGTGGGGCGATGGTTCCGGCCTCGTGGACTGCCTGAGCGTTACCAGTCTTCAGGACAGGGAAATCAGGTGATTACTCAGTCGCTCGTACCCGGTGGAGGTAATGAGGTAGTTGTGCTCAATCCTCATCCCGCCGATTCCCTCAACGTACAGCCCTGGCTCAAGCGTGACGACGTCGCCGGCGACAAGGACATCGCCGCTGTGGGGCACGAGGATGGGCGGTTCCGGGTGGCCCAGCCCGATACCATGGCCGGCGTGGTGTGACAACGGGCCGTAACCGGCGTCATTCAGCGGACGGGACACCGCTGTGTAAACATCCGCGGCCGGGACACCATCCCGCAGCACCGATTCGCCGGCCTCCATGGCGGACTGACAGAGACGGAACAGCATGTCCTGTTCGTCAGTCGGCTCAGAGACGGACATGGTGTTGGTGAAATCGCTGCGGTAACCATCGATGACGACGGAATAATCCAGCAGAAACAGATCGTCCTGCTGGAGAACATAGGCTGTCGGCAGGCCGCCGGCTTTGGGAGTTTCGGCATTGAGGCCGCGGAAATCACCGTAGATGACGGCCGGCTGACCGGCTGCCAGGGTCGCGGCTGCCTGAATTTCGGTGTACAGCTCCAGTTCGGAAATTCCAGGCCTGAGGACCTCCCGGGCACGGGCGTGGCCGGCTTCGGTGGCCCGCATGCAGCGATGGAGGATTTCGAGTTCGTCGCTCTCCTTCACCCGCCGCACATGACGAATCAGCGAACCCAGATCCGGGGCAGCGGCACTGTCGCCCCCGTCTCCATTTCCGCGAACGGCAGCGGTCTCGGCGGAAATTCCCGTCAGCGAGAGGGCCGCGGCGGGCAGCCATTCCGCCTCCACCAGGCCGTGCCGACCGCTCAGCCGGGGCGAACAGGCTTTGAGCGCCGCCAGCAAGGCGTGATCGCGATTCACCACTCCCTGCTGATGCGTGTACCAGTCCTCGATCAGTTCCCGATCGACATGGGGAGCGCCGATGGCCGAGCGACGGGTAAAGTTATCGGCCAGCAGAGTGGCCTCGCCGCTGCGTTCCAGCAGCAGCAGGCCGCGCTCGTACTGTGAAAAACTGATCGGGTTGACCAGAAATCCCGACAGCAGATAAACGTGTCGCGGGTCGGCCACCAGCAGCCACTCGGCCGTGGCGGGAACCTGCGACCACAGCCGTTCACGACGGCGAAGACATCCTTCACGGGAAAGCATCGGACGGTCCCTCTTTCCGGTTTTCTGCTGAAGTCTTCGGCGACTGCTGCTCTGCCTGCGATTCTGCCGCGAGATGGTTACTCGTGAGAGGCCAGCCAGCGTTCCGCATCCAGGGCCGCCATACAGCCACTGCCTGCGGCTGTGATGGCCTGACGGTAGTAGTCATCGGCCACATCACCTGCGGCGAAGACGCCTTCGGCGCTGGTGAACGTCCGGAAGGGGGTGGTCCACTGAATGTAGCCCTTGTCGGTCGTCTGCACCTGACCGCCGAGGAACTGCGTGTTGGGCGTATGGCCAATGGCGGCAAAGTAACCCGAGGCTTCGATTTCTTCGGTCGCGGCTTCGTCGGTGGTGGAACGAATCCGCACGCCGGTGACTCCGTCGGTATCGTTGCCGAGGACTTCGTCGATTACGGTGTTCCAGTGAACTTTGACTTTGGGGTTCTGCAGCAGGCGTTCCGCCATGATCTGGCTGGCGCGGAAGGTATCCCGCCGGTGAATTACGTGCACTTCGGACGCAAACTTCGTGAGGAAGGTGCCTTCCTCCATGGCACTGTCGCCGCCACCGACCACCACCAGCGGCCTGTTGCGGAACCGGGGCAGGGCACCATCGCAGACAGCACAGGCGGAAACGCCCATGTTCTTGAAACGATCTTCGGATTCCAGCCCGAGATAGTTCGCGCGGGCACCGGTCGCCACGATGAGGGCCTTCGTTTCGCATTCCTCACCAGACAGCGTTTTCAGCTTCAGTGGCCGGGCAGAGAGGTCCACTTCCACGATGTCATCGGTGATGATGCGGG
>JAGQPV010000461.1 GCA_020426545.1 Planctomycetaceae bacterium | reverse complement strand
CGAACAGGGGCGTTATAAAGAAGCAGTCAAAGCCCTCACCGAGGCCCGGCGGCTCGCTCCCGACGATCCCCGAATTCAGGAACTGCTGGAGGATGCTCAACGTCGCAGCAGTGGTTCCAGATGATACCGAAGGCCCTCCCAGCGGAGCGGCAGCCCGCATAAACGATGCCGGGCGTTGCTGATACCGGGTTGACCTGCCTGCCCGATTGTCACCCTTCGCCCCCGGGAAACGAGTGTTGGGCCGGACGGCGGAGAGCTGCCGATCCACCAGCCGGACCGCCCGAGTCACCAGCGCCATCTGCCGGGCTGCCTCCATGGGAACCTGCGACTTCCCTGCCCTGCCTTTGGATTGTCAGATCGACACTTGAGCCGCAGGACCGCTCCCGGGCCCGGGAACGGTTACACTGGACGAAACCCGGCTGGCAATTCGTCAGATTGCAGCTGTCCCGGCGGAGAATCGGCGAAGGAATTTCGCCGGACATGTGTCGGGCCGTGGGCGAAGCCTATGTTCCAGACCGCGGCGGACAGATTCCTCTGACCCTGCACCCGCAGTCAGCGTGGTACGACGCTCCGTGACAGGTTCCTGGCCACACCCTTCCAGATTTCGCTGATGTTTCCGATGGGCAGAACCATTCCAGTCAACAGGCACAGCCGGCTTGCAGTCGGAATCGGCGCGTCCCTGTGTCTCGCCGCCATCACCCTGGCTGTCTACTGGCAGGTCGGGGACTACGGGTTCGTTAACTTCGATGATGACGCGCATGTTTATGAAAACCAGCATGTCGTCACAGGCCTGACAGCAGAGAACCTGCGCTGGGCGTTTGGAATTCACGGCCCCAGTCAGTGGCATCCGCTGGCGTGGATCAGCCATCAGCTCGACTGCGAACTGTTCGGTCTGAATCCGGGGGGACATCACGCTGTCAGCGTGGGCATCCATCTGGTCACCGCCGTCCTGCTGTATTTCGCCCTGATGCAGCTGACGACCGCAACCGGGAAATCTCTGTTCGTCGCGCTGTTATTTGCCGTGCATCCGCTGAATGTGGAATCCGTGGCCTGGGTCGCGGAACGAAGGAACGTTCTGTGCGGTCTCTTCTGGATGCTGACGCTGCTGGCCTACGGCTGGTATGTGAAGCGGCCCTCGGCTGCGCGTTACGCGGTGATGACTGTGCTGTTCGCTGCTTCGCTGGCTGCGAAACCAATGGCGGTGACATTGCCGTTCGTGCTGCTCCTGCTGGACTGGTACCCGCTGAAGAGGATGGGCATTCCGGTCGATTCCACTTCGATCGACGGCGCCCGAACGGTCTCGGTGCGAACCCTGATTCTGGAGAAGGTTCCACTGCTGGGGCTTTCGGTCGTTTCCAGCGTGCTGACGATTCTCTGCCAGCAGTCCGTCAGCACGGTGGCTTCCGTGGACTCCGTGCCGGTAACCGTCCGGCTGGTCAATGCGGCAGCTTCTTACGGCATCTATCTGGGCAGGATCTTCTGGCCCTGGAATCTGGCGGTGTTCTACCCGCATCCCGCGTTCTTTTCTGAAGATCCGCTCTCCCGGCTTGCCATACCGGCCCTCGCAGGGACGACCGCGGTATTACTCATCACCGCGACAGCCGTAGCCCTCCGCCGACGCCAACCACTTCTGCTGGTGGGCTGGCTCTGGTTTCTGGGTGTTCTGGTGCCGATGATCGGGCTGGTACAGGTAGGGCGACAGCAGCTGGCCGACCGATACACCTACCTGGCGTCGATCGGTGTGTTCATCTCCACCGCCTGGCTGCTGCCTGATGCGAAATCGCCGGCGATCTGGCTGCGGCTCGCCGGGCGGGGAGTGACGGCGGTTATCGTGCTGGCCGCGGCTGCCATGGCGTGGCATCAGACACAGTTCTGGGAATCCAGCACGACCCTGTTTCACCGGGCGGCGGCCGTCACGGTGGGAAACAGCTGGGCCCACAATAATCTGGGACTGGCATATCAGCAGCGTCGGCAGTATGCCGTGGCGATGCAGCATTTCCAGCAGGCACTGCAGATCGATCCCGAATACGCACTGGCTCACTACAATGTGGGCCGGCTGTGGCAGGAGACCGGCAACAGCTCGCGGGCCATCAGTTCGCTGGAGCGGGCCATCGCGGTACATCCCGATTTCGCCGCCGCTCACTCGCAGCTGGCGACGACACTGGTCAGCCTCGGCCAGCTGGACAGCGCTCTGCCACACTTTGAACGGGCGGCAGAGCTGCAGCCCGAAACCGCCGAGGCACAACTGAATCTGGCGATTGCCCTTGGCCGCAGCGGCAGAACCCAGGAAGCCAGGCGGCAGTTCCGCCGTGCTGTGGAACTGGCCCCCGACAATGCAGATGCACATTTCGGGCTGGCCATCGCCGCAGCGGAGGCCGGAGACGAACACATCGCCGAAACTCATCTGCTGCGGACGGTCGAGCTGCGTCCCCGCTCTGTCGACGCCTGGCTGGAGCTGGGCAGACTGAGGCTGCGGCAGAATGACCACAAACTGGCGGTGGAGCACTTTCGCATGGCGCTCTCGCTCGACCCCGGAAATACAGAAGCACGAACCGCACTCGAACGGAAGTCAGGCACGGAAGACGACTAGAGCAGGCAGCAGTGGCCGGGACGCTCCGGAGCTTGACCCTCTCGCCGGCACACGGCAGGATGAAAATCCGAATCATGCCACAGTCTCCTGGCCCGATGGCGCAGAGTTCGGGAATGTCTTAATTCTGCCGAACTCACCCGCCGACTGACGGCCGCCAGTGTTTTCGCAAACCTTTCACCGCCTGACCAAACCCTGCATGCCAGCCTTATCGCCCAGGCCCGGTCCAACTCTATCAGCCATTTGTGCCGGGCTGGTTCTCCTGCCCCTGCTCATTTACGGGCAGGTGTGGTCGTTCGAGTTTGTCGCGTTTGACGACAATGTGTTCGTATACGAGAACCCGCAGGTGCAGTCGGGGCTGAACCCTGGCAGCCTGGCCTGGGCAGTCACGTCGGTGGAACAGGGGAACTGGCAACCGCTCACCCGGCTGTCCCTGCTGATCGACCGGGAGCTGTACGGGGACTTCGCGGGTGGGTTTCATCTGACGAATCTCCTGCTCCATACCCTCTGCACGCTCGTTCTGTTTGCTTCGTTGTGTCGGCTGACTGGCGCATACTTTCGCAGCGCTCTGGTTGCAGCCCTGTTCAGTGTCCACCCGCTGAATGTCGAAACGGTTGCCTGGGTGTCGGAGAGAAAAGGAGTGCTCAGCACGCTCTTCTTTCTGCTGGCGGTGATGGCTTATGTAAACTTTGTACGCCGTCGCCGAATCACCGACTTTCTGCTGCTGCTGCTGGCATATCTGGCCAGTCTGTGTTCGAAGCAGATGATGGTCACGCTGCCGTTCCTGCTGCTTCTGCTCGATGTCTGGCCGCTCGGACGAACGGTCGCTTCCACCGGAATCGCTCCTCCCACAGTGGACCGGACAAACAGGCAAAAACCGGTCCTGCGGCGACAGCTGCTGGAAAAGCTGCCCCTGTTCGCGTTGTCCCTGCTGTTCTCCGGGGTTGCCTGGTGCACTCAACAGCACGGCGGCGCCGTGCAGACGCTCTTGTCGGTGCCCCTCCACCTGCGACTCGCCAACGCTGTTGTGGCGTATGCGACGTATCTGCGGCGGATGATCTGGCCGTCGTCGCTAGCCTTTTATTACCCCTACCCCACCGGCGGCCTTCCGCTGGCTGAAGTTCTGGGATCCGCGGTCCTGCTCCTCGCCGTCACGGCTGTGTGTCTGCAGCAGCGACGAAACCGGCCCCATCTGCTGGTCGGCTGGTTGTGGTTCCTCGGGACGCTGTTACCGGTCATCGGCATCGTGCAGCTTGGTTCGCAGCAGATGGCCGACAGGTACATGTACGTTCCGGGTATTGGGCTGTGCCTGATGGCCGCGTTTTCGCTGCCCTCCCTGCAGGAACTGCCATCTTCCCGCCGCCGACTGACGGTGGCTGTCACCGCGGTAATAGTCGCCTCGCTGGCGGGTCTGGCAGCAGGACAGGCGGGCTCCTGGAGGAACAGCGTCTCGCTGTTCGAACGGGCGGTCAATGTCACCGAATCAAACCATCGAGCCCGCTTTCTGCTGGCTGTGGCCCGACACGAGCGAGGCGAGCACGAAGCGGAGCGGCAGCAGTACCGCATCCTCGACAAGCTGGATCACCAGTACCTGATTGCGGCACTCAACTCCCGGGGCGAAGTGATGCGCGACCAGTTTCAGTTCGCCGAAGCCCGGTACTACTTTGAACGGGCCCGGCACTACAGTCCAGGCGATCTGCGGAGCGCGATCAATCTCGGAATCCTCTCTGCCATGGAAGGCGACTACGCCGCCTCGATCAAAGCATTCCGCCGGATCCTGAAAAACCACCCCGACGACGCCCGGGTGCATACTCTGCTGGCAGCGGTACTGGTCAGAACAGGGAACATCAGTGAGGCGAGCGAGCACGCGAACCGGGCGAGGCAGATCGAAGCAGAGTCCTCGCGGTAGTCCGGCAGGACTCGCACGCGCCGCGGCGGACGCTGCCGGGAAGCAGAAACGGTTGCTGGAGCAGCTGTAATGGCTTTCTTTGCTGCTATGATCCGGGGCGCTGGCCCCGGCAGGCAGCAGCGGGAGGGAAACCGGTGCTAATCCGCAAACCGTGCCTGGTCGTGTTCTGTCGCCTCGGCAGCCGCGGCGAGTTCGGCGGCACGGCGGGCGCTGGCTCGGGCCTTCTGCTTCTGTCCCGCCCGCTCGTAGAGTTCCGCCAGCCAGTCATGCAGCCGAGGGCCCTGCGGCGTGATTTCGACCGCCTTCTCGGCAGCTTCCAGCGCACCAGCATGATTCCCCAGACGGTCGCGGCACAGGCTCAGCTGATACCACACGTAACCGTAGCGGCGAATTCGAACCAGATTCTCAAAAAGCTCGGCTGCTTTCGCCGTCTGTTCCAGATCGAATGCTGCCGTCCCGTTGATGTATAAAGCAGTGGCCAATGCCTCGGGCGACGGATTTTCGGCTGCGAGGACTTTGTCAGCATAGG
>JAGQPV010000460.1 GCA_020426545.1 Planctomycetaceae bacterium | reverse complement strand
GCACGGACATCGGCCCCACCGCTGGCCAGTTCCTGGTTGGTTCTCTGCCCGACGGTAACCGGGGCCGGGGCCGCCCGCAATCAACCCGTGCCCCCGCAGCACGGACTCTGCTCTCCCTGCCTGCTATACTTCGCCGCTGAACCTTCTCCGGGGTACGTCGCCAGCCCGCACCAGCCGTGCCGGCGAAGGACGTTTCCGATATGTATCGGTCGAGAGGAGTCGGGCGAGGTTCTCCACAGCAGCGCAGCGGCTGTCGGAAACCATCCGTCAGGTTGCGCGACGCGGGCCGGGTATGTATCGGGCCACTTTCGGTTCCTCCGAACCATGCCCCGCCAGGCAGCCGGCACCGGGCGTTCATTCTGGAATCACAATCGGACAGGGCCTGAGGTTGAGCGGACAGACACTGACAGACT
Source organism: Planctomycetaceae bacterium (assembly GCA_020426545.1). Classification (GTDB taxonomy): domain Bacteria; phylum Planctomycetota; class Planctomycetia; order Planctomycetales; family Planctomycetaceae; genus JAGQPV01. The sequence goes on along the minus strand of JAGQPV010000460.1, from coordinate 4,615 downwards.
TCCTTGCCGCACTGGACGACGCGGGCGATCTGATCCGGATCCCCGCGGAAGTCGATCCACAGCTGGAGTTGGCCGCCATCGTCCGCGCGGTGACTTCACAGCGGGACCCCGCTCCGGCCATTCTGTTTGAGAAAGTGCGGGGCAGCACATTCCCGGCCGTGGCCAATCTGTATGGCAGCCACAGCCGGCTCTGCCGAATTCTGCGGACGCAGGATTTCGACGAACTGGCCGACCGCATCGGCAGTCTGCTTCGTCCGGAATTTCCTGATGGCTGGCTGGATGCCGTACGACTGGTGCCCCGGTTTGCCGAGCTGGCCCGCATTCCTCCCGAAACCGTTTCCACCGGCGACTGTCAGCAGGTGGTACGCATGGGCCGCGATGTGAACCTGTTCGATCTGCCGGTGCCCCAGTTCTGGCCGGGAGAAGCCGGCCCCTCGCTGACTGCGGGGCAGGTCTTCACGGTCGATCCGGAAACCGGAGCCCGGAATGTGGGGCTGTACCCGCTGGAGGTTCGCAACCGCACCAGTCTGATCGTTCACTGGAACCCGCGCCAGGGCGGATGGCGGCATTTCCAGGCCTGGAAAGCAGCCGGACGGCAGATGCCCGTCGCCATTGTGCTGGGAGGAGATCCCGCCGGTCTGTTTACCGCGGGCGCACCGCTGCCGGCCAGTGCCGACGAATGCCTGCTGACGGGCCTGCTCACCGGCGAACGGGTGTCGCTCGTCCGCTGCCGTGAACTTGAACTGACCGTTCCTGCTTCGGCTGAGTTCGTGATTGAAGGCCGGATTGACCCTGCCGCTCCGCTGGAAACCGCCGGACCACTGGCCGGGCCAACCGGCAGCTACCGACTTCCGGAGGAACTGCCGCTGCTGGAAGTCACCGCGCTGACGCACCGGTCCAACCCGGTGTTTCCCATTCTGGTTCCCGGGGCCGATTCACCGGAAACCCACTGGACGGGCCGGGCGCACGAACGACTGCTGCTGCCCTTTGTGCGGCTGCTCTGTCCTGAAGTGGTCGACCTGCACCAGCCGCTTCATGGGGCATTTCGCAACCTGCTGTTTGTCAGCCTGAAGAAGGTGTACCCCTGGCAGGCCCGGCGGGTGATGCAGGCCCTGTGGAGCTTCCCGCCGCTGATGTCGACTAAGATCATTGTGGCCGTAGATGATGATGTCGATGTGCGGGATGAATCGGCCGCATGGCGGACGGCTCTGGCCTCTGTGCACCCGGGTCGCGATACGTTCCTCAGCGATGGCCCGGGCGATGTGTGCGATCACGCGGCCCCGGAGCACGGGCTGGGCCGTAAACTGGGAATCGACGGGACGCGTAAACTGCCCGGAGAAGGGCACCCCCGTACCTGGCCGGAGCCATTGATCTCCAGCCCGGACATGGACGAACGGGTCCGGCTTCGCTGGGCCGATTACCGCATCCCGCTGGACAGCCCCTGACAGCCCGGTACAGTCATTCGCCCGAAACACTCATTCACCCGGTGGAACATGAGCACCGGCATTCAGCCGAAAGCCTGGTGAAGAATGCCGGCCCGCTGCGGTTGAATCATAGACCGAAGCCGCCGCGGACCGGAAACACAGCCACCGTCTCGACTGAGCAATTTGCCCTGGGGGAGCTGTCCGGCTTCTGTTGCAGCAGTGAAACGGAAATTGATGCCCAATCCTGGCAGGGCCGGGAATGACGTCAGGCACAGCCTGGCCTACAGGACTGTATCACAGTAAAGCAGTCAGGCGGCATTGCAGTCAGCACAGGAACTGCCCTGCACAGACCCGCCTGAACACAGCCATCAGTCAACACCGTAGAAGACCTGCAGACGAGAAACGGAACGCGGCATGAACGGGGATGTGGATAAATCGGGCCAGCGGATTCGCCGCATGTTCGGGCAGATTGCCGGCCGCTACGATCTGCTCAACCGCACGCTCTCGGCCGGCACCGATGTCTACTGGAGAAACCGGGCCGTGCAGCAGGTGCCGCTGCAGCCTGGTTCGCGGCTGCTCGATGTCTGTACGGGAACGGGCGACCTGGCCCTCGCCTTCTGGCAGCAGGGAAAGGGACAGGTCGATGTCGTCGGGACCGACTTCACGCATGAGATGCTGGCCCTGGCGTGCACCAAGGGCAGCCGGGCCGTGCAGAAAGCCACCCGCTCCAGCGGGACGGAATCTGCCACCCGGCCGCTGACATTCCTCGAAGCCGATACCCAGCATCTCCCGTTTGAAGACAGCAGTTTCGACGCGGTCACCGTGGCCTTCGGACTGCGGAACTGCAGCGATACCAGCCTCGCTCTGCGGGAAATGGCCCGCGTGTGCAAACCGGGCGGCCAGGTGATGGTGCTGGAATTCTCGATGCCGCAGCAGAAGGTTCTGGGCGGGCTGTACCGATTCTATTTCCTGCGGGTGCTGCCCCGGGTGGGCCAGCTGCTGGCCCGCAACCCGGAATCGGCCTACAGCTATCTGCCCGAATCGGTCGGTCAGTTTCCTTCCGGGAAGGCGTTGGCGCAGCAGATGGAACAGTGCGGTCTGGAGCAGGTTCGCTGGACACCCCTGACGCTGGGTATCGCCACCATCTATCATGGAATCTGTTCCGGTTCGCCGTCGTGACCCGGAACCAGTCGCTCAGTCATTCGCCTCCACGGACCGTCCCCCGGCAGAGATCCTGAAAGAACGCCCCCATGAACGACCTGGTAGTCGCAATGACCGGAGCCAGCGGGGCCATCTACTCCATTCGCCTGCTGGAAGTGCTGCTGGCGCTGGGCCGCACGGTCCATCTGACCATCAGCCCGGCAGCGGCTCAGGTCCTTGATCTTGAGCTGGGCATTCGTGTGGATCTGGCGAACTTCAATCGCGATGCGCTGCTGCCTTCCGACGAACAGATGGCCGAAGACAGCCGGCTGAGCCTGCTGCGGGCCCGCAGCGGGGCCGGAGCTCATGCCGTCAGCTCCGTGCTCAGTGACAGCGACATCAGCCGGGGGCGGCTGGTGTACCATCACTACATGGATTTCACCGCCGGCATCGCCAGCGGTTCGTTTCTCACCGAAGGCATGGTGATCTGCCCCTGTTCGATGGGCACCCTGGCCAGCCTGGCCGGAGGAATGTCGAGCAATCTGATTCAGCGGGCCGCCGATGTACACCTCAAGGAACGACGCAAGCTGATCATCGTTCCCCGCGAAACGCCACTGGGTGCGATTCAGCTGGAGAACATGCTGAAACTGGCTCAGTCCGGGGCGGTGGTGCTGCCGGCCATGCCCGGTTTTTACCATCACCCGGTGACAATTCACGACCTGGTCGATTTCGTCGTGGGCCGCATCTGCGACCAGCTGGGCATTCGCCACGACCTGTTTCAGCGGTGGGGCACCTGACCAGCCCTTCGGGCTACTCACTGAGGCCGCAGCCCATGCAGAGCGAGAAAGCCCGCATGCTGGCGGGAGAACCTTACGACCCCTTCGACCCGGAACTGGCCGCGGCCCGCGCCCGGGGCCAGAGATCTGTGTCAGGATCTCAACGCCACCCGCGAGCACGAACAGGACACACGCCGCCGCATTCTGGTCGATCTGTTCGGCAGCGGAGGGGACACGGTCTGGATGCAGCCGCCCTTCTTCTGCGACTACGGCGAGAACATTCATCTCGGCGAGTGGGTGTTCTTCAATTTTCAGTGTGTCGTGCTCGATGTGTGTGAAGTGCACATAGGCGACTTCACTCTATTCGGCCCCGCGGTGCAGATCTACACTGCGACGCACCCCATGGATGCCGCGCTCCGCCGCACACAGGAATCCGGCAGGCCGATCCACGTTGGCGCCGATGTGTGGGTCGGCGGGGGAGCCATCCTCTGTCCGGGGGTGACGATTGGCCCGCGAACCGTCATCGGAGCGGGCAGCGTGGTCACGAAAGACATTCCCGCCGATGTCTTCGCCGCGGGAAACCCATGCCGGGTGATCCGGCCCATCACCGCGGCAGACAGCGAACGCCCCGAACCACCGGACGCTTCGCCCGCGGGTTCGAATTAGTCATTGACCGGGGAAGATGGCATGCGTGAGGTACTGCCCGGCCGGCTGTGGATCGGCAACTCCCGGGATGCACGGAATCTGCGTCTCCTGCATGAAACCGGACTGCGTGCCATTGTCGATCTGGCGGCCGAAGAGCCAGCCGCGCAGCTTTCCCGGGATCTGATCTACTGCCGGTTCCCTCTTCTGGATGGAGAAGGAAATTCGCCGGAACTGCTCAATCTGGCTTCTCTATCTGCCCGCGGCCTGATTCAGGCTGGCATCCCCACCCTTGTCGCATGCAGTGCCGGCGCCAGCCGCTCGCCCTCTCTCGCTGCCATGGCACTGGCCCAACTCCAGAATCGCCACCCGAATGAGGTTCTCAGCGACCTGTGCGCGGAACAGTCGCACGACGTGTCGCCGCAGCTGTGGGAGGACCTGCTGCATTCCTGCCAGGCGAGGAACCAGTAAGTGCCTGTCCGGAAAGTTGTTCTGTCGTAAAGCGAGCAAATGCGGGAAGAGAGAGCCAGGCCTGGTACCAGGGTGTGCCACTGCCGGCTGGTCCAGCAGTTAGATTCGTCAGGCACAGCCTGACCTACGGAAGAAACTCAGGCCAGTCAGCCGCGTACGACT
>JAGQPV010000459.1 GCA_020426545.1 Planctomycetaceae bacterium | reverse complement strand
TCGAACCGACCATCGCCATCGGTATCTTCCAGCCGCTGCACAAAGTTCGGCAGTTCCTCCTGCAGCGGTTCCGCCCGCAGGTTCTTTCCGGCACTGGCGGCCAGATACAGCCGTCCCTGCTCATCGAACCCGCCCATCATCGGGTACTGCACCAGCGGCGAGCCGGCCACCCGCTCAATGGTGAACCCTGCCGGTACACGGGGCAGCGGCTGTGGAGCCACGGGCGATGTCACAACTTCTTCCGCCCCCGCAGGCACGGGGAACAGCAGCAGTGCCAGCAGGCAGGCCCACCAGCCAGCGCAACCAGTCTGCAGCACTTGTTGTGAGTTCTCTGGCATGGCCTGTTTCTCCACTGTTTTGGCTGTCCCCGGTGTACCGCCCTCGGGGACGACCGCTGCGAATTGTGCCTCAGCGAACCGGTTCAGGCTATCGCCGATTCCGCCCCCGGTCCAGGGGGCATGGGTTGCGATGAGTCTTTCTGAGCCCATATCGGTAGCTGTCGGGTCCGTACTGTCATCGCAGTGGTGGTGCGTGTGTGGTCGAAGTCATCTCGTCCAGGCTGCCCGAGCTGCGTGCCCCGTCCGGCCAGGTGAAGGACGGAATGCGAGTGCCACTTGCCGGTGCTGTTGGCGGGAGCAGTTCCTGCCGCAGAGGTTAACTCCGCATCACGTTGCGGGAATTCGGGCACGGCCGAAGTCTGGAGCTGTATCCATGAGCCTGGCGGCGAGTTCCAGTCGGCGCATGAATTTGCTTGCACGTATCCTTGCAGTCGCTTCGCAGGTGTGATCTTCTGTTACACTGTTCGTCCTGTCCCCTGGTTGGCATTCTGCCTCAACTGCCGGGGTTTCGCCGACTTTCAGCCACGCGATCCTGCGTCAACCGTTGAAGAGTCGCCCGGCCGCGGGGGCCGCGTTTGTGTATCCCGAGGCGAATACACCGGGCCTGCGGTGACGGACTTGCACGATTTCCACCCTGGATCCCATTGCAATGCCTGCGGATCCTCGAACCGGAGAATGAATCATGAGCTCCCGCACAACTTTACTGACCGCGGTGTACTGCCTGGCTATTCTGGCCTCCGGTACAGATGTCACCATGGGGCAGGAGCGCAGCGATTATTACTCGACATCGGCAACGAGAACTGGTGCCGATTTATCCGACTGGATGAAGACCGTTCCGGATCACCTGCCGCTGAACTTTATCTCCATTCCCGGTACGCACGATTCCTGTGCTCTCTACGGAGGGGACGCTGTGCGCTGCCAGACACTCTCCATTGCCGATCAGCTGAAATCCGGGATCCGTTTTCTGGACATTCGGTGTCGTGCCGTGGGAGACTCCTTTGCCATTCATCATGGGGCGTACTATCAGAAGATCGGTTTCGGTGATGTGCAGAAGCAGTGTATTGAGTTTCTGAGGCAGCACCCGAACGAGTGCATTATCATGAGTGTCAAGAAGGAGCAGGAAGCCCGTAAGGGGTCTCTGCCATTTACCACAATTTTCGCTAACTACGTCAGCCAGGCGAATGACGTCTGGTATCTGAAACATGAAATCCCGAGGATGGGGGATGTACGGGGCAGGATTGTTCTTCTGTCTCGCGAGAGGGACCTGGGTGGCAAGACGGATGATGGACTCGGAGGGTTGACTCTCTGGAAGCACTTTATTGTTGAAGATCATTACAGCGTGCCGACAGCATTTCACCTTCCGAAGAAGTGGGACTATGTCAAAGCCAATGTGGATGCCGCCGGGTTCCCGCACGGAGCGAAATGCCATTTGACTTATACCAACGGCGTTGGCGGCGGTGGCCTCCCTTACGCGGTTGCCCGGTACATCAACAAGCGGCTCTTCAACCATATCACCACGACAAGGTACGTTGGTGTCGTGGTGATGGATTTCCCGGGGCCGAAACTGATCCAGCGAGTGATCCAGTCGAAGAACTGACATCCGCCAGCGAGCGGATCTGGCGGGGGCTGGGCTGGCTGGTGGTTTTGTAAAACCAGCCAGCCTCAATGCGGCAACCCGCCCTGCTCGCCAGAGAATTCAGCTGGCGGACAGTCCAGCGGCCACCTCCTGCTCGCCCCGATTCTGCCCTTCTTTTTAGAGTGGCGTGCTGGCTTGTCTGGTTCAGAATGATCGCTCCGTGGTCCGCATCGGTGGCCCTTCATGCTCGCGCGTCTGTTTACCTGCTCTCTGCTGGGAATTGAGGCCCACCCGGTGGAGGTGGAGGTCGATATTTCCCCCGGTGCCATGCCGCGGACGATTCTCGTCGGCCTGGCCGAAGCGGCGGTCCGCGAGAGCACGCACCGCGTGGAGCGGGCCATCGTCAACAGTGGCTACACCCGCCCCATCGACCGCGTGGTGATCAACCTCTCCCCGGCCGACCTGCCCAAGGAAGGGTCACGCTTCGACCTGCCGATCGCCCTCGGCCTGCTGACAGCCAGCGGCCAGGTCGCTTCCGATCAGTTCGAACACTATTCCGTCGTGGGCGAACTGGCCCTCGATGGCAGCGTCCGCCCGGTCAAAGGCGCGCTGTCGATGGCGCTGTCCGCCCGCGCGGCCGGACGGCGGGGCCTGGTCCTGCCGGCCGCCAATGCCCGCGAGGCAGCTGTGGTGGAAGGGATCGAGGTCATTTCCGTCGGTTCGCTGGCCGAAGCGGTGGGCTTCTTCACCGGCAATCTGCCGCTCGATCCGGTGGAGTTCAGCTGGGAAACCGCACGGGACGAACTCGGCCAGTACAGCATCGACTACGCCGACGTGAAGGGTCAGGAGATGGCCAAACGGGCCGTCACCGTGGCTGCGGCTGGAGGCCATCATTTACTGATGATAGGATCTCCAGGCACAGGCAAGACGCTCCTGGCCGAACGGCTGGCGACTGTGCTGCCCCGGCTGTCCCGCGACGAAAGTCTCGAAACAACCCGCATCTGGAGTGCCGTCGGCCGCCTGCCCGAAGGCGAACCGCTGCTGCTGCGAAGGCCATTCCGCCGGCCACATCATACGGTGAGTGAAGCCGGCCTGGTGGGCGGTGGCAGCAAACCCGCGCCGGGCGAAATCAGCCTGGCCCACAACGGCGTGCTGTTCCTCGACGAACTGCCCGAGTTCAACCGCAAGACCCTCGAAGTGCTGCGGCAGCCACTCGAGGAAAACGCCGTCACCATTTCACGGGCCATCGGCAGCCTGACCTTCCCCGCCCGGCTGATGCTGGTGGCGGCCATGAATCCCTGCCCCTGCGGATACCGGGGTGATCCAAGGCGGCAGTGTACCTGCAGCCCGCAGCAGATCGAGCGGTACCTGGCCCGCATCAGTGGCCCGCTGCTCGACCGGATCGACATTCACATCGAAGTCCCGCCGGTCCCGTTTCGGGAACTGTCCGACGCCGCCCCGGGAACCGACAGTGCCGCCATTGCCGAGCAGGTGGCCGAGGCCCGCGCTGTGCAGGCAAAGCGGTTCCGCCGCAGTACCGAAGCCCTGAACGGGAAGATGGCACCCCGGCAGATTCGCACCCACTGCAAACTGCAGCCCGATGCCGAAACCCTGCTGCGGGCGGCGATGGAAGAAATGGGCCTCTCAGCCCGGGCCCACGATAAAATCCTGCGGATCAGCCGCACCATTGCCGACCTGGCCGGCAGTGAAGCCATCGACGCGGGCCACCTGAGCGAAGCGATCAACTACCGCACGCTCGATCGCCGTTACTGGTCCTCGTGAACTCCATTTTCGGCTCACTCGGAAGTGTGGCCTCATCCGCGCCGACTCATCCGTGAGTGGTCGCAGAGCCTTCCGGGGAGGCTGTCTCCTCAGTCGCATTGACCTGCGGTTTGCGATGTCTCCAGGCCAGGATCCGGTGCCGGGCCCGGCTGAACAAAGAGTGCAGCATCAGGTGCCCGGCATGTGGCCGCAGCAGGTTTCCCGGAGCCAGTCGCCCGGCCTCGACGACGCGTGAGAGGGAACACCGATAGCGGCCGCCCCTCCAGTGCATGGCCGCGGACGTCAGGCGGGCATTGCTGTCAGCGGCCGGCTGCAGCCTGCGAAACTCCTGTGGCAGGTCCGGTCGCTCAAAGTAGCGGTCCACGACCCGGATGGGTTCGTCGCATCGTTCCGGGGGCGGGGGCGCATAGGTCTGCGAGTCGTCGTGAACCCGGAAACCGGCCAGGACTTCAGGGATTCGCTGGATCTCTCCGGCCAGTCCGATCCGGAGCCAGAAATCCAGGTCGGGGATCTGTCGCAGAGAGACGTCCCACCCTCCCGCCTGTTCGAAAGCGGTCCGGCGGAAGAAGGCGCCTGGCCCGGGCTGGCAGATCATTTTGACCAGCAGATCGTAATAGGAAAAATTCGGCGCTTTGATCCGGCGGAGAACGCGGGAAGCTTCAGAGATCAGCACGAAATCGCTGTAAACCGCGGCGGTTGCGGGCTGGTGCAGCAGTTGCTGGACTGCCCGGCTGACAGACTCCGGTTTCAGGATATCATCCGCACTGAGATAGGACAGGATTTCTCCCCGGGACATCGCCCACCCACGGTTCAACGTGGCCGACTGTCCGCGGTTTGACTGCGTTTCCCAGTAAAACTGACCTGCGGGATAACTGCGAAGGACCGATTCCGTGTCGTCGGTGGATCCATCATTGAGCACAATCAGTTCCACAGCGGAATACGTCTGATTCAGCACACTGTCGATGGCTTCCCTCAGGAACCGCTGATAGTTGTAGGCCGGGATGACGATGGAGACCAGAGGCTGGCTGCTGATCATGAGGAAATTCCTCTCAATCGCATTTTGGCAACGCGCAGTCGATTCACTACGAGCGTGCGATCTGACGCTCTGAGCAGGAAGTTCCATTCCCAGCTCAGCAGCAGGAGCAGCAGAGTGCCGCCGGCTGTCACCAGCTCGTATGGACTTTCCGACAGACGCTCACCCACGATCCAGAACAGGGGCAGTGCTGTCAGCACCGCGAACTGCCGCAGCAGTTCGGCAGGTGCCGGGACAGTTCCCGAAATGCCCTGCAGAACCCGTGCGGAGAAGAACGCCAGTATCAGTGTCTCAATCAGCCCG
>JAGQPV010000045.1 GCA_020426545.1 Planctomycetaceae bacterium | reverse complement strand
GAAGGGCAGAAGCAGTGCTGCGATCTACGCAAGACGCAGCCCCTGTTGAAAGCGGCCGGGCAGTACGATGCACTGATCGGCAGTCTGCGGCGGAGTGATGGCGGCCAGCGGGCCATGTGCCCGATCCTGGATATCGATCCGGCGATGAACTGCCTGCGGGTCAACCCGCTGGTCAACTTCAGCACCGAGCAGCTGAAGCAGTACATCAAAGAGAACAATGTCATTGTCAACCCGCTGCACGACCAGGGCTTTGCCACGATCGGCTGCAATCGCTGCACCACTCCGGTGATGCCGCACGAGGAGAAGCGGGCCGGACGCTGGCGCCATCTGGGCTCATGGGCCGCCTACTGCGGTATTAACCCTTCGGATCTCGATCCCACGACCGCCAAGAGCATCGACCTGCCGCAGGAGCTGATTGACCGCATCCTGGGGCGGACCACCGATTTCATGATCTGACGAGGCGAGCTGGATCCGCCGTGCCCGTCCGGCAGTCCCGGCTTCAGCCGGCACGTGTCGGGGACGAGGTGTCAGCTGCCAGGTGGGGCGGCAGCCTGAGGAAACAGTGCCCCGGCAGGAAGAACCAGACTGACCTCCGCGGGACCGCTGCGCCCCCGCTGGAGCGGTCTGGTGTTACGGAGCGGGTATACGGGCCGTGGATGTGAACCGGGCCGGCGAAGCGGTTGCCGGGCATCAGTCGGATTCGTACATCCGGGCCATGGAGCTGATGTGCTCGCGGACCTTCTGCCGCAGCTCGGGCGGCTGGAGCACTTCCGCCTGAGCACCGTAGCCCAGAATCCACCAGATGATCTCCGACAGTCCATCGACGGTCACATGGAAGTCCATCGTGTCGTCGTCGTTCCAGACGATTTTCTGCGTGCGGTGCCACTGGACCTCGGCCACATTCCAGGCCACCCGCTGCTGGAATCGCACCACCACGTCGAACCGCTGGTCCCGGTCGCGGATGAGCGACCAGGCGTCTCCCAGATAGCGTTCCAGGCTGAACCGGGGCGGAATGGTATACTGCGAATCCACCACGGTCATGCTCTCAATCCGCCCGAGGTTGAATGTGCGGACCTGACGGTGCAGTGAAGACCGCCCGATAACATACCAGCTGCGGTGCTTGAACAGGATGCGATACGGACTGAGCAGTGTGGTCAGTCCGCCTTCCTCACCTTCAGTCAGGCTGCGGTACCTGATCCTTACCTGCCGGCGGCGCCCCAGGGACTCTCGTAACCGTTCGAACCACAGCTTGGAATTTTCCAGCGGGTTGAAGGCTTCCAGCTGAATCGAGATGGATTCGCTGATTTCGCCGACCAGTTCTCTCAACTGTCGCGGAAGGTTGCTCAGCAGTTTGTACCCGGCGGAGCTTGCGGCCCCCTGAAACGGAATGCCCCGGTTCGCATCGCCCAGTTCATTGCACAGCAGCAGGAGCGAGAGCGTTTCGTCGAGGGTAAAGCCCGTGGGCGGGAGCATCATCGATGCGGGCAGCAGATATCCCTGCCGCTCCTCATCGTACTGAACGTCAACTCCCGATTCGCTCAGGGCTTTCAGATCACGAAATGTCGTGCGGCGGCTGACACCGCAGAAATCAGAAAGCTGCTGCGAGTTCAACACTCTACCGGAACGCAGAACTTCTACCAGCCGAAGCAGGCGGCGGATGCGGTCGGGTGAAGCCATTTTTTTCCCAGGCAGGTTCGTTACAGCTGCGACTCAGCAGTCGCCAGATCAGTCCAGTTCGGCGAACCCAGTCATCCACTGGTGTTCGTCATTCAGCGGGAAAGGCATTCGCCGTTGAACACCTTTCCCATGGTCTCCGCCAGCCGACCGGCTTTCCCGTGTTCAACAGCGCGAAATCAGCCGGACGCAGATTCAGCCTGTCACAATCGCACCGCCTGGAACGCGTGTGAACAGGAGCTGAATGGCCGTCTGAATATCAGCCTGCCAGAGAGCGGCAGCGATCTCAAGGCTGAGAACCACCCCCGGCAAACTGACTGTTCAGGGCGGGGAGAGCACCGGTGACTGCACAGGCTGGAGATGCTCCACAACGGGGGCCAGTCGCCCCGGCCGGAACAGCAGTCAGCACGATCATTAGGCAGCCCGGTCGGCTGTCATGATCTGTCATCCGCCAGGGGATGCAGAATGATGTCCCGTCAGCTCACCGGTCTGGACACCGGCTGAGGTGAGGGATATCGGACAGAACGCACCTGATAAGAACAGCTGCCCGCCGTGCTCAGCAATGCAGCGAACGCGAAACCTGGCGGAGTTCGCGTTCGCTGGAAAATACTGCTGCCGGCAGGAACAGGACGCACAACCGGACATTACCTGACAGTGAAATCAGACAGTTTCAGGTCGCTTATCCCATGGGCCCGCCAACAGCGTATCGGTTCGGGTTGTGCCTCTGGTTCAGCCTGCTCAATCCAGTTCGAGACTTTCATTCGGATTGATGGAGCTGTCGTCAGCCTCTCGGAATGATGCCTGCTGCAGCGGGCTGGCTGAGCTGGCTTTCCGGTATCCTTCTCTTCTGCCGACGACCGGCCGCACCGTGTTCCGCGCCGCTGTCGCCTGGCTGCCGCGGGACAGTGGTCTGTTACCAACCGGGAAGCGGGACGCTTCCTGCAGGGCGATGTCCCCCTGTTCCATCCGGGCGGCGGATGTGTTGAACGGCTGACTGGGGACGACCGTATCCCGCAGGGTGAACCGGGAAGCCGTCGCCCGGGCTGATGTTCCCAGCTGCAGCTGTGCAGAGGGTTCCGGTTTCAGTTCGGGGCTGTCGGCAGCAGGCTTTTCATCCGTGGTGCTCGGAGCCGGGAACGGATCGATCCGTTTGTCGGGGCTGGCGGGCGTCTCCTTATTCGGACGAATCACTGGCGGCGGGGCAGGTGCCGGGGCGGGAGAGGCATCCTTCGGAGGAGCATCGATTGCCGGGGCATCCAGCGGAACCGAAGGAAGCGGAACATCCAGCTGTGGCATATCGCCGGGAATCACCCCGTCCTGCATCTGCTCGACATGCGGGCCGGGCATGACCACATGATGGTCGAAGGCGGGCAGCACAAATTCCTCCGGTTCGGTCTTCAGCAGCTTGTTGTCGATAGCGTGGGACCGGGCAAACGCACGTTCCAGGGCCTGCTCGTAGGCTTTGGGTTCCCAGGCACCTTCCGCGAGGTGAACGTTGTTGTATTCCAGCAGTTTGCCAGCCGCGTAGTAGTACTCGACGATGGCCTTGTTGTACTCCGTCAGGCTGCTGTAGTAGGCGTTTTCGGCGGTTGCCAGACTGGCCTGTGCCCGCAGCACGAGGTCGAGCGTGGCTGTACCGGCCTGGAGTTCCGCCTCGAACAGGTCGACCCGCCTGAGTGCGGCCTGCCGCCGGTTGAAGTTGGTGCCGGCGGTGACATAGGTGCGGGCCAGCAGTTGCAGGGCGGAAGCGAGCTGATGACTGATTTCCAGTTCCTGAGCGGCCAGCATCTCGCGGGCTTTGGCCAGTCGCAGTTCGTAGTTTCGGACCTGAGTCCGTGCGGAGCGGAAGCCGATGGGCATCGAGAACTCAAAACCCATGGTCCAGCCCGTCTGGTCACCCTGAGTCAGCGTTTCATAAGCGCTGTTCAGCCCCTGCTGCGTGTTCTGTTCGTCGTCGTCATCGTACTGCAGCAGTTTGTCGCCGAAGGCGTTGACATGGTATTCCGACACGAAGGCCAGGCTGGGACTGGTCAGGCTGTTGGCAGCCCGCAGCTGCAGTTCCAGACTGCGGATATTCCACTTCTGCTTGCGGAGTTCCACCCGCCGCGTCAGCGATTCCGCGAGGCTCAGACACCAGTCGGGTTCGAATTCCGCCGTGGTTGGTTCATCGGACGGGCGAATGACCCGGCAGTCGTTGACGGGCAGACCCATCAGTCGCCGCAGTCGCAGTTCAGATTCGTAAATCTGAGACAGCGACATCTCGGCCTGTGAACGTGTTTCGAAGTAACGGTCGCGGGCCTGAGCTTCGTCGGCCGGCTTGAAGTTCCGGGCACCACCAATATCCAGCTTGGCCTTGGCTTCCCGCCAGCTGCGGAGTGCACTGTTCCGGGCCGTGATGGAGGTGTCGTACACCCGGTAGTTGAAGTACAGATCCCAGTAGGCCTTCTCGACGTCCAGCATCATGTTGCGAACGCTGGCTTCGAAGTCGGCCACGGTCAGGTCGTTGTTGATCCGGGCGATGACCACACCCTGGCTGACACCGGTGATGCCGGTAAAGCCTTCGGAAACGGGGCCCGCGATCCGGGTGAATTCCACGCCCGATCCCGCCCACAGGGGCTGGCGGAAGTTAACTCCCGTCTGACCGGTATAGGCTGACATGAACAGCGGGGCAGAACTGTTCACGCCGGTGTATTGCCAGTCGTGCCGCAGAGCCACGGTACCACCGGTGGCCAGTCGTTTCTGGACTCCAGAGTTAAAGCCGCTGGGCACGCCCACATACTGACCGTTAGTGCCTTCTACTTTAAGCGTGCTGCCCGGTTGTCCCAGGCTGAACGGGCTGTTCTGCACCGTTTCGTCGCGGCTCCAGACCATGGAGGTGGAGAGCTGTGCATCGAAATCGGAAAGGGCGGCTTCCACACCCCGTCCGCCGAACAGCACTCCCGTCTCCTGAATGGACGGATCGTAGATCGAGGGAGCGTTGTTCGGATTGTTCAGAATCGACGTGGCCGACCCGCCGGATTCCGAGCGGATGACCGTGTTGTTTTTCAAAGCGATGTGCAGCGCTTCGGCAATTGTCAGATCCCAGACCTCGTCCCGCTTGAGTTCGCGGAGCGTGCGGGGGGCAGCAGCGCCTGCAGCCTTCAGATCGGGAGGCTGGTTGCTGACCGGCATATCGATCTGAGTGGCAACCTCTTTGTAGTAGGCGAGGTCTTTATCGCCGAGATAGTGCAGCGGTCGCTTTGCCTTGAAGCAGCCACTTAAGGAAGCCGCAATCAGAGCAAGTGCGGTCAGTACTGCAAAACGTCGGTGTCGCATCCCTGCTCCCCCGTGTTCCGGATCCGTCGGATCCGCCTGGAACGAATGTGTGCCGACAGGTCTCTGGCTGATGGGGCCGGAGGTCGGTCTGGTGTTGCCTGCTCCTGCCGGCGACAATTCTTCACATGGATCGCAGCAGTCTTTCCTGCGAAGTCATCACACGAACCGTTACCATTGGTACGGTCGCTATTATCAGTATCGGCCGAACAACCCGCACAGCTTGACATCCTTCGTCCGACAAATCGTTCGGACAGTAACGATCTGCCCGATGGCCCATGGCCTGGCAGTGCTGTTGGAGCGTCACCGCGGACTTGCGGGAACTCGCCCGAAGCGGGTTTCCGCGGTCCACCCGGTCACCGGAAGATGCCTGCAGCCCGGGCAGTTACAGAAGAGGCCGCGGCAAAGAGACTGCCCTGCCGGACGGTGCAGGCTGCTGATCTCCGGGCCTCGCCTGAGAAGCAGGCGGGCCGGTCAGAGAGCTGCGGAGAAACCTGCACCCGGCCAGAAGTTGCCCCGCGACTGGCCTGGCAGTCAGTGGCCGGCAGGAATGTAGTGACCAGTAGAAAGAATGGTCGCTGGCAGAAGTGCATTCGCCGTGGGAGGGGCATCTCTGTTTCAGGACAGCCCCGGCGAAACCCGTTTCGCAGAAGCCCGTTCAGCAGAGCGGCAGGTGAGAACCGCTGTGCTGCATCCGGGCGGCATTCGCAGCAGGAGATGTTCTGTTCTCCTGCCGACGGGCAGCCGCAGCCGGCCGCTGTGGCTGCGAAGATTCCCGCAGGCTTCCCGCTGCCGGTTCAGCCTGCACGGCCGGGACGGTTCGTCGCCCGCTGACGCAGATCGGTAAACAGTCTGGCAAAGCGGCGCCGGGTGGTCGGCAGCTCGGGCTGGTGCTGGGCAGCGGGCTGTTCGTGCCGCGGCAGCTCTTCAGGAGAAGAGGCGGTGGCCGTGGGGAACGGATTGACCAGTTGCTCCTGCTCAACTGGTGTGGAAGAGGCCGGCCGGCTGGTCTCTTCCGGCAGCGGCACGGCATCAAACGGTGGTGAGGCCGCTGCCGGCTGCTCGTCGTCGTTTCCGCTGGCAGGAACAACAGGCTCCCAGTCGTTGACTTCCGGGCGATGGGCCTGACGCTGGCCGGCAATCATCTGGTCCAGTCGCTGTTCAACCACCCGTTGAGCGTCGAACGAAGTTTCCAGAACCGCCCTGCCAATCTGTTCCTCCAGAGGATGTTCCTCAGCAGTCGAGCCGGCGATCTCGTCAGCGGTCAGATTCGCAGGCCCGGCGGTGTTGCCGGCTTCTGCTTCAGACGAATTGACCGGCAGGGCCCCCTCACCCGGGGCGGATTCGGGCTCCAGTTCGTCCTCCGCGGAGTACAGGGGCGTCAGCCGGGGGGCTTCATCGAGGTCTTCGGTTTCTGAACGTGCGGCCTCTTCGGCAGCACTGCTTTCGGCAGCATGCTCATGGAGGGCTTCCTCCACCAGGCGGGAGGCGCGGTCCAGTGTTTCCAGCGGATTGGCTGAACGGCCAGCCACTGGAGGAGCTTCCGGTTCGTCCTGCTCGAAGGACTCGGCTGCCGGCGACTCCTCAGCTTCCGGTCCTTCTGTCGATGCCTCCTCAGGGGCAGAACCCTGCTCCGCGGAGAGATGCTCCGCCGGGTTCAGCTCAACAGGACTGTCCTCTGTGGAACTGGTCAGTCCGGCCACTTCTTCCCATGCCGATTCCGACTCGTCAGCCTGGTCGGCCTGAGGGGCCTCTGCCGCGGGTTCGGCTTCGTCCACCGGCTCAGAATGCTCCACCTGCCGGGGCTCACCCGGCAGCAGTGAGGCCGCAGGCTCTTCCTGGTCGGCTGAAACGTCCTCGATTTCCGCCGTCTCAATGGGGGCGGGCTCGATCGTGGCGGGCTCGACCGGTTCGGCAGATTCTTCCAGCTGGCTGATTTCGTCAGTCGTCAGCGCATCCGCCAGCGGAGATTCCGACAGTTCTGGTGCGCGGCCGGAGTCGAGCCGGGCATACGGATCCAGAACTTCCTGTTCCTGAAACACGGCGGGAGTGCCGGTGCCGGGAATGTGGCCGGCAACCTCGTGCACAGGCCCCAGAGCAGCTGGCGCCGGCACGGTTGCCAGCAATCGGTCGGCCGGCTGCTGTTGCTGCCTGTCCGCCACGGCGAAGGCTCTCAGCTCGACCGGCTCCCAGTCGGTTTCAGTCATGGACGCCATCACAGGCTGCTCAGCTGTCGGCCGGTTGTCCGCCGGGACAGGGGCAGCCATCTCGACAGCCACCTCTTCCTCCACGGGATCGGCTTCGGTGTGGGCATCTGTCTCGATGCGTTCAGCGACCAGGGAGCTGTCGGTGGAGTCATCCTCTTCAGCACGGGACGGCTCAGCGGAGTCGCCTTCAGCAGTCAGATCATCCTCCGGGAGATCTTCCGCGACGGCAGATTCCACGGCGGCTTCTGCGTCAGTCATGCTGTCTGCGAAGCCTTCCGCGGAATCAGCATACTCCGAATCAGAATCCGCTGCCCCGAGCGACTCCGCGGGGGCGGTGACGGGCGACTCATCCGCTGCTGCCTCAGCCTGTGCTGATGGCGTCTCCGTTGTGGCTTCAGCCTGTGGTGCGGGCGGCGCAGCCTGAGCTTCAACCGGCTGCCAGCCATCGCCAGCGGGCAGAACGAGGTCCTGAGACTGCGGCTCCGCAGTGTGGATGACTGTTGTGTGTTCGGCAGCTGGTGACTGTTCTGCCTCGTCACCGATGTCTTCTGGCTGGTCGTGGACAGCTTCTTCCGGAGTCACCGGAGTCACCGGAGTGGCTGCGGACTGGCTGGCCTGCTGTTCCCGTTCGGCCAGCTCCAGCTGAAGCTCCCATTCCAGCTCCGCGTCGATCTCATCGTCGTCGGCAGCAGGCGGCTGAGGAGCCAGCTCGGCGCCGAAATCGACGGAATCGGTTTCGGCCGACTGGTGAGAATCGAAGGTCAGCAGTTCGGCCAGCTCATCGGCTTCGGTCCGGCTGTCGAATGACGTCCATTCGCCCGTGGCCCAGTCTTCCACTTCATCGCCATCGGCCAGGCCGAATTCGATGCAATGGGTGTCTCCCTCTTCATCGTCTGCTTCCTGCACAACTTCGGCCGCGGCACCGCTGTCGCCAGATGTCTCCTCCGCGGGCCGGCTCACAATCAGCTGTGTCTCGGGCGGTTCGGCAGGTTCCGTCTCTTCCTCGTCGCCGATCTCCAGAGATTCTCCGGCGACCGTGTCCGCGGTTTCCATCGTCAGCGGGTCAGTGGTCTCGTTCGCGTTACTGCATTCGGAATCGCTGTCGCCGGCCCCGCATTCAAACACGGCCACTTCGCCCGGCACGGCGGTCTCTGCTGCCACTGTCTCTGCGGGCACTGTCTCCATGGGCTGAGTCCGTGCGGAATCAGCCGCGGCGGGATCCTCGCTGGTCGGGTGCGGCTCGGTGTCCCGTTCCGCTGATTCCTCGCCTGTTTCGAATTCGCCGACTTCAAAGCAGGCGCTTTCCGCCGGGGGCTCGGCTTCGGGACCGTCCGCTTCCAGCTTGTCCTGGGGCGTGGTTTCCGCTGAGATGCCGGTTTCGTCGTCCTCCAGACTGACTACATCATCGATCACGTCAGAATCCGCAGCGGCGAAGTCCCCGGTCGCGACCGTCTCTTCAGCAGCAGCATCCGTGTCGGTGGGTTCAGCATCCCGCGCGTCCGCGGCACTGACGTCGGAACGGGCGGGAATATTCCAGTGCAGCGGCAGCTGGCGGAGGTCGTCCAGCGCATCGCGCACGGTCTCCTCGCCGACGGGAATTTCTTCGCCGATGTACCCCAGCAGCAGCGACTGGTCGCTCAGCTGGTTCAGGCACCGTGGATTGCCATCGCTGGCCCGGCAGATGAGCTGGACCGCTTCCCGCGAAAACACCCGGCTGAGGTCGGTGCCTGCCTGCTGCAGTCGGCCCAGCAGGTATTCGGCCGATTCCAGCTGTGACAGCGGGGGAAGCGTGGTCTGGCAGCGGACCCGCTGATTGAACGCTTCCAGCCCGGGAGCCGCCAGCGTTTCTTCCAGTTCGAGCTGGCCGGAGAGGACAATGCGGGCCTGCGGTCGGCCCGAGTGCTCCAGATTCGCCAGGCAGCGGATTTCCTCGAGCAGCGGCGGCTGCAGCAGGTGTGCTTCATCGATGATCAGCACGACGGGCTGTCCCTCACCGGCAGCTTCTGCCAGCAGGGTCTTCAGTTCGAGCCGCATCTCGTTCTCAGTCATCCCGCTCCAGGCAGTGCCCAGTTCATACAGGACGGACTGCAGCAGCGACTGCACCGTATCGAACCCGGCCTGCGGCAGCAGAATCGGCTCGAATTCCTCCCGCAGCAGTTCCGCCAGGTGCCGGCACAGCAGCGATTTGCCAAGGCCGGCCGGAGCGGTCAGTACAGCAATGCCGTCTCCCTGCTGCACGCACAGCAGCAGTTCGGCCACCGCCTCCTGCGACGTCGCCAGCGGGACGTAACTGTCCGCATCGGGGATGGCGGTGAAGGGCCTTCTCGAAAAACCGTAAAAGGACTCGTACATGAGTCTGCCGCCCCTCTGTTGGTCGAAACCGGTGCCAAACGGCTGGAATGCGGTGCGCGCAGAACCAGACCGCTGTTTTTTGATCGAACCTGTCTTCTATCATCGAGTCTGTTTAGAGAACTTCTTGAGCAGAACCCGCATAATCGTCAGGGTCGCGTCGGTCGGGGGAGCAGCGGAGAGCGCCTGAGGTGGGGCTGTTCCGGCAAAGACTGCCTGACTGACGCTCCCGTCGACAGAGGCCACCGGCGGCAGGGGGAATCGAGGTTCGCCGCTCGTCTGGTCGCAACTGCATTGCCTGCAGCACATTAAGAGCTGTGGGAGGTTGCCGCTGGCCTGCACGAATCGGAGAGGAATCTCCGCTGGCGGCAGTTGGGTTCTTTCCCTGGAGTGTCCGGGGAAATAAAATGCCTGCGTACGAAAGCTCTGTCGGCTTTCCCTTTCGCGGCACCATGTGGAAACATTCCAGCCGGCCTCAGCCGGATTCTTACATCAGGTCATACGACTTATGGCAGTACGTCAGAGTGCAGGCGGCCCGGGAATGCTGACAGACAAAGTCATTCCTCTGGGCGGCCAGACTCAGGTTCAGCTTCTTGTCGGAACACGGGATCAGAATCTCAGGAGAGTCTGCGATCAGCTGGGGATCAGTGCCGTCATTCGCGATGGCGAGTTGCGGCTTCGCGGTGAACAGGCCGCTGTGCAGCGGGGTGAGAAAATCTTCACCGGGCTGCAGTCCATCATCGAGCGGACTGGCCGCCTGCGGGATGAAGACGTAACCGGCCTGCTGCTCAAGTCGGGAGTGGCTGCCAGCCCGCTGGTTGCCGTGCCAGAAGGCAGTGGTTCGGCCCATGCGGCCGTTGATCTGTTCGAGAAGGCCCGGCAGATTCATCCCCGGACAGACGGGCAGGCCGCTTATGTGCGGGCCATCCGTGAAAATGAGATGGTGTTCTGCGGGGGGCCGGCAGGCTGCGGTAAAACGTATCTGGCGGTGGCGACGGCCATCAATGCATTGCGGCGGGAACTGGTGCGGAAAATCGTGCTGGTACGGCCGGCTGTCGAAGCGGGTGAGAAGCTGGGCTTTCTGCCTGGCGACCTGTTCGCCAAGGTGAACCCGTACCTGCGTCCGCTGCTGGACGCACTGAACGACATGCTGGACTATGATCAGGTCCGGCGTTATCTGGAAAGCGATGTCATTGAGATTGTGCCCCTGGCCTTCATGCGGGGGCGGACTTTGAACGGGACGTTCATCATTCTCGACGAAGGGCAGAACACGACCATCACGCAGATGAAGATGTTTCTGACCCGCATGGGCAGCGATTCCCGGATTGTGGTGACTGGTGACACCACACAGCTGGATCTGCCGGACGACGTGCCCAGCGGCATGACCGATGCCATGCAGCGTTTGAGCGGGATTCCCGGTGTGGCTGTCGTCCGCCTGACCGGGGACGACATCGTGCGGCACCCACTGGTGCGGGAGGTCGTGCGGGCCTACGAGGAGAAGCCGGCAGAGAAGCAGACCCGCCCGTAACCGCGGGCTGTCTTTCCGGCTCCCCGCAGCCTGCCTCCCTGCAGGAGGTGAAACGGGCAGGTAATGGGGAAACGGGAGTACGATTTCGCTCAGAGTTTCGTATACTCTCGCGAGATGGGATTTCCGTCCCGAGACCTGGAATGCTCTCTGGAAGACAGAGGATTCCAGGTCGCGCAGCTGTCATTGTGAAATGGCAGCGATACTGAATACTTCCCATTGTGATTTCGCGTTTCCGAGAAACAGGAGCGTCGCCCTGCGGGGCCCCATTCCTCCCGGCTGAATGGTCAGCCCGGATTCCGCTGAAATCCGAAGGCAAGAAGCCCACCGGATGGTATTTCCGTTTTCCAGCGGCAAGAAGGCCCGTTCCGCCCGGGCCGCCGCTCTCCGCCCGACGTCTGCCTTTTTCGGGCGACTGCAGGCGGTCGTCAACAGTCGCAGTACGCTGCTGCGGCTGTTAATGGTGGCACTGTGCCTGATGGCCCTGCTGCTGACCGTGGAAGCCTGGAAGGCCGCCTTCACCTGGCGGATCAACGATCGGGCCGACCACGGAATTACCGCCCGCATCGGCTTTCATCGGCTGAACAGCTTTGAGACCCGCCGTGCGCGGGAAGATGCCGAAGCGATCGTGCCGTTTATCTTCCGGCACAATCCGGCTCCGCTGGAAAGCCTGCCCGCCCGCCTGCGGACGGCGCTGGGGGAAGTGGCTCAGGCCGATTCTCCGGCGGATCTCCCGGCCGATATCCGGGCGGCATTCGGGCTGAATGCGGTGGAAGCGACCGTGGAACTGAACCCCGCGATGCCCAACGAGGTCAACCGGGACTTCGCCCGCCTCAAGGCGGCCGTCTCGCGGGAAGAAGGAACCGCGGGCAACCGGATTGATGAGCTGATCAAGGAGTTCGAGGAGTTCATCCGTCCGCTGGAGAAGCACGGTCTGGCGGATCCGGCCGAGCTGGCCCGTATTGACAAGCTGAATAACGAAAGCACCCTGGAGATTCTGCCGGAATCCGGCAACGGAACCCGGTATCTCGTTTCTCCGGCGGAAGTGCAGCTGCCCGATCTGCTGCGGAGTACCGGCCTGCTGGGGAAAACCTGGCAGCAGCGGTATCCGGAACTGATTCTGATTCGCCGGCTGCTGGAGCGGTGGCTGCTGAGCGAAGCGCCGGTGACGCTGCATTACGACAGTCCGGCAACGCAGTCTGCCCGGCGTGAGGCACGCGAACGGGTGCGGATTGTGACCGACGATTACAACCGGGGCAATCTGCTGCTGGAGCCTGGCCAGGCAATCGATGAAGAAACGTTGGCCGTCCTGCGGGCCGAGTACGAGGAAATTGAAAGTCATGTCACGCCGGCCCAGCGTGTGGCACGTGTCGTCAACGTGTTTCTGCTGCTGGCCGTGCTGGCGGCGCTGAATGGCTATTACCTGATCAATAACCACCCGCAGCTGGTGAAGAAATTCAGCCGGCTGGCGCTGTATCTGGCGGCGATGGTGCTGGCGGTGGCCATGGGCCGCTGGCTGTCGTACGACCCGTGGCGGGCGGAGGTCATTCCCGTGATGGGAACCGCCATGATTTTCGCCATAGCCTACGATCAGGTGCTGGGCGCCATCATGGCGTTTACTCTGGCGTTGTTTATCGTTCTGTCGACCACGGCCGACTTTGGCCAGTTTGTCGTGCTGATCAGCGTGTCAGCCACCGCGGTCAGCCGCCTGTCGCGGGTGGCTTCCCGCTCCTCGCTGATCAAGATCGGCTTCTGGGCGGGGGCGGTCTATCTGCTGGTGTCCGTGGGAACGGATATCATCGACGGACAGTCGCTGCAGCCGCTTCCGGTCGATTCCCTGGTGCTGATTCGCAGCCTGCGGGGCATGGGCTGGTGCCTGGTGACCGGGTTCCTGGTGGCGGGCAGCCTGCCGTTTATCGAATCGGCCTTCGGCGTGGTGACCAACATCAGTCTGCTGGAGATGAGCGATATTTCGCACCCGCTGCTGAAGGAACTGGTTCGCCGGGCACCGGGCACGTACAACCATTCCATCGCCGTGGCGACCGTGGGAGAAACCGCCGCCGACAGCATCGGAGCCAATGGACTGCTGGTGCGGGTGGGCGCCTACTATCACGACATTGGCAAGATGCTCAAGCCGCAGTACTTCATCGAGAATATGACGGAAGGCATGGAGAGCCGGCACCTGCATCTGGCCCCCGCCATGAGCACGCTGATCATCATCGGTCATGTGAAGGACGGCGTGGATCTGGCCCGCCAGCACAATCTGCCCCGACCGATTATTGATTTCATCGAGCAGCACCACGGTACGACGCTGGTGGAATATTTCTACCGGGCCGCCACCCGCAAGGCCGAAGAGCAGCCCGACCACCGGACCGATGCCGAGGAATCTTCGTTCCGGTATCCGGGACCAAAGCCCCAGTCGCGGGAAGCGGGCGTGATGATGATTTCCGATGCGGTGGAAAGTGCCAGCCGCACATTGTCGGAACCGACTCCCCGCCGGATTGAATCGCTCGTCCGCGAGATCACCATGAAGCGGCTGATGGACGGTCAGTTTGACGAAAGCACGCTGACATTAAGCGAGATCCGCACGATCGAGGAATCTCTGACGAAATCGCTGATCGGCATTTATCACGGCCGGATCAAATACCCGGAGCAGAAGACCGCATGAGCGTTTCTCAGCTGGTCCTGTTCCGCTCGGAATCTTTATTCAATCGGGCCGGTCTGCTGCGCCGGTTACTGAGAGCAGGGTGCCGATGAGGGAGGGTCATGATTCCGGGGATCCCTATGTCGTGGAGATTGCGGATCGCCAGAATATCGTCCAGCTGGACCATGCCGAACTGGCCCGGGTGGTGCGGGTGACATTAGCCGCGGAGCAGGTTTCCCGGGCGGAGATCAGCGTGGCGCTGGTGACCGGCACGTCGATGCACCGGCTGAACCGGAAGTATCTCGACCACGACTACACCACCGACGTGCTCAGTTTTCTGCTGAGCAGCGAGCCCGACGAAGATGCAGCCCATACAGGGCACGCCGCTGCGGAGGAAACGGAACTGCGGGGCTGTGGACTGCGGATTGACGGGGAAATTGTCATCAGTGCGGAAATGGCACGGGACCGGGCCCCTGATTTCGGCTGGACGGAACGGGAGGAAACGATACTATATCTGGTCCATGGCCTGCTTCATCTGGCCGGCTATGATGATCAGACTGACTCTGAGAGAATCCTGATGCGGTCCCGGGAACGGGCGGTGCTTGAACTGTGCGGTGTGACTGCGTGCGATTCGCACGGAGACCAGCGCCGCTTCTCTGGCGAGGACAGTTCGCAACCCGCTGCTGAAGCGTCGAATCAATCGGGCGAGGATGTTCCTCAACCCGAGGGACATCGTTCCAGGCCAGGCGACGACGGCATGCCTCCAGCAGGGAGTGCCGACTCTTGAATGGCCTGCTGCCCGGACTGGCTGTCACAGTCGGCCTGTGTGCTTTCGTGCTGGCTCTGGCCCGGCACAGCCTGCGGGATTTCTCGTTCAGCCGCCTTGAGGAAGTCTGCCGGGCACGGAACCGGCCTGCCCGCTTCAGTCTGATTCATCGCTGGCACGACCAGGCGTTTCTTGTCGCGGAAATCGCGTTCTGCCTGACCGCCGGGCTGATGAGCGTGCTGCTGGTCGAGTGGCTGCTGCCGGAGACCTGGCCGAAATCCGATGCCCGCGCCTGGGCGACTCTGGTGCTGGAAGGTTTCGGGCTGATTGCCGGGCTGCTGCTGGCCCTGGTGGCCCTGCCGTGGTCGCTCTCGCAGGTGGCTGGCGAACGGTTTCTGTTCTGGTTATGGCCCCTGCTGCACGTCCTGCTGACTGTTGCCGCGCCTCTGCGGGGGCTGGTCCGCCGGCTGGATGTGCTGACTCATCGGCTCAGCGGAATTCCCGAGCGAAACAATGAAGACGGGGCACAGATTACCGAAGAACTGCAGAGCGTCATTGATGAAGGGCAGCGGGAAGGCCAGCTCGATTCCGAAGCCCGTTCAATGATTCAGCGGGTGATTGCCCTGCAGGAGGACGATGCCGCTTCCGTCATGCGGCCCCGGACGTCGATGCGGTCCATCTCAGTCGACTGTTCGCTGCTGGAAGCACGGGAAAAACTGCTTGAGTTCGGCCATTCGCGGGTACCCGTGGTGGGAGAGAATTCCGATGACATCATCGGCATTCTGTACGCCAAGGATCTGCTGCAGTATCTCGGCACCGATGGCAGCCAGTCCGCTTCGCTGCGGGATATCGTCCGCGAGCCATTTTATGTGCCGGAAACTACCGGGATCGACAAGCTGCTGGAACTGATGAAGCGGCGGAAGGTTCACCTGGCGATTGTGATCGACGAATACAGTGGCGTGGCCGGCCTCGTGACCATGGAGGATATCCTCGAAGAGATCGTGGGCGACATCCACGACGAGTACGATCCCGAAGAAGATACCGGGATCCGGCTGGTATCCGATGGCGTGATCGAAGTCGATTCCGAAGTGCACATCGACGATCTGAACGAGCAGTTCGAATTCGATCTGCCCGAGGATGGCGACTTCGAGACCATTGGCGGCTTTGTGTACGATCACTTCGGCCGGATTCCCGTCTCCGGCGAGTCGTTTACCTGGAAAGCCGTGCATCTGACCGTGCTGCAGGCGACGCCGAGGCGAATTCGCACACTCCGGCTGCAGGCCGATCCATCCCTCGTCAGCTCGCATGCTTCCGGAGAAGACTCACAGACTTCGTAGGGTTTCCTGTGAGCATTGACCGGACAGGCTGCCCGTGCAGGAACGACGGGCAGCGGTGGCGGGAATTGCAGAGTGGCTGGCCCTGATGGAACCGGCTGCCAGAGCCGGTTCAGGTCGACTCCGCGTCTTCCCAGCCGCCGCGGCGGGTCAACTCGCGGAAGCTGGCCAGCAGATCGCGGGTGATGGGGCCGGGTGTGCCATCGCCAATCAGGCGGCCGTCGAGGCTGACCATTGGAATGACTTCAGCGGCCGTGCCCGTGAGGAAGCATTCATCAGCAATGTAGATGTCGTGCCGCACCAGCGGAGTTTCCTCCACGGTGATACCGGCTTCGCGGGCGAGGCGAATCACCGCGTTGCGGGTCACGCCTTCCAGAATCCCGGCATCAGTCGGTGGTGTGCGGATAATTCCGTTCCGCACCACGAAGATGTTATCGCCCGTGCATTCCGCGACTTCGCCGCGGGCATTGAGCATCAGTGCTTCGCCGGCACCGGCATCGGTTCCCTCGATTTTGGCGAGGATGTTATTCAGGTAGTTGAGCGATTTGATCCGCGGGCTGAGGGCCCCGGGATGATTACGGATGGTGCTGGCCGTGACCACCAGCAGCCCGGTTTCGTAGGTTTCCGCCGGGTAGAGGGTGATGGTATCGGCAATGATGATGACCTGCGGATGGCTGGTCTTGCGGATGTCGAGGCCGAGGTAGCCGGCTCCCCGGGTGATTACCAGGCGAACATAGCCATCGTCCAGACCGTTGGCTTCCACCACTTCCTTCACCTGGGCCGCCAGCTTCGGAGCATCGACCGGGATCTCGAGACGAATCGCCCTTGCGCTTTCGTACAGTCGATCGATGTGTTCTTCCAGCAGGAAGACCTTCCCGCCGTACACGCGAATGCCTTCGAACACTCCATCGCCATACAGCAGGCCGTGGTCGTACACGCTGACCATCGCCTGTTCCTTCGGGACCAGTGAGCCGTTGATATGCACCTGAATCGACATGAGGGCGTCCCGGGCCGAAAGAATCTGTTACTGGAAAAATGCCGCTGAAGTGC
>JAGQPV010000458.1 GCA_020426545.1 Planctomycetaceae bacterium | reverse complement strand
CCGGTATTTCCGCGAAACATCTCCTCTTCGACTTTGGCGTCTCTCCCTGCTTTGCCGCTGCCGGCGTCCGCCACTTCGCAGGTTCTGCCAGCTGTGCCCCGGTCAGACGCCGTACCGCGGGAGCCTGCGGGACCGGGACCTGCCGAAGCTCCACGGAGGAGTTGCCGCCGACACGTTGCGGCCGAAACATTGCCGGTGCCGTTCGGCCGGGCAGATTCTCATGACACCGCGATTCTCCGGAACAGGGAGGCATCATGCAGCTGGGACTGATCAATTCCGCGTGGGCTCAGGCAGGTCGTGATACCGGCTGGGGAATCCGCCGCACGAAGGAACTGGGATTCGACACGATCGATATCTTCGCCGACCCGCTGGATATCGACATTCGCGAACGGTGCGCCATTCGCACGGAATGCGAGCGGGCCGGCCTGCCGATTGTGTCCGTCTGCTGTGTGGCTGTCGGGCTGATTGACTTCAACCCCAGTGTGCAGCGGTTTTCCCGCGACCGCGTGCTGGCCTACCTCGATATGTGTTACGAATTCCAGGCCCGCAATCTGCTGCTGGTGCTGGGTGAATACATCTGGAACCGGGAAGTCATTCCGGCGGAGGAGCAGTGGAATACGGCAGTCCGCAACCTGCAGGAACTGGGCATGGAGGCCGAAAAGCGGGGTCTGCAGATTGCCCTTGAACTGGAACCGTTCCCCCTGTCGCTGCTGAACAGCGTCGACCGGATGGTGCAGTTTCTGGACGAAGTCGACCATCCCGCGGTGCGGGCCAATATCGATATTTCCCACCTGCAGCTGGCCGGCGAGCCACCGGAATCCGTGCGTCGGCTGAAAGGCCGGGCGATTCACGTCCACATTTCCGACTGCGATGGAAAGGTCCACGGCGACCTTCCGCCCGGCCGGGGCGTGATGGATTTCGGGCCGTACCTCAGGGAGATCGGCCAGCTGAAAATCGACGGGGCCATTTCCATCGAACTGGAATACTCGCCCGAGCCGTCCCGGATCGATGAGTGGGTGACCGAAGCCTATGAAACCACCGCCCGCCTGCTGGAGGAAGCCGGTCTGCGGAGCAGCTGAAAGCCGTTCCCGGCGGGCAGTATCTGCCGTTCTCCGCTTTACAGATCGGCCGACTGCAGTACAACTGCAGCTGAGCATCTCGCCGGGCTGTACCGGGCCGGCCTGTGCGGAGCGTTCGATTTCGCACTGCCGCCGCGGAGTATACTCTGCGGAGCTGAGGCCGATTCCGGAACTCTGCATCAGTCTCGAACCCTGCGAACACACGAATTCAGCTGGCTGTCAGCTGCAATGCAGTCTGCACAACCACTGATATTCAGCCGCTCAGGCTGCAGTCACCGTCAGTCCAGAAGGAACACCCGCCAGAGCGGGCAGGCGCCAGCAGGTCGTCTCGCCACGTGAACTGCCGCGGGACCCACATTCATGGAGCAGGGAGCACAGATGGCAGGCCCGCAGAATTCCGACGAACTTCTGATTGCCGTATTTATCGACTTTGAGAACCTGGCAATCGGCGTCCGGCAGATGAAGGCCGGCCAGTTTCAGATTCAGGTTGTGCTGAAACGCCTGCTGGAAAAGGGCCGGCTGGTTTACAAACGGGCCTACTGCGACTGGAGCAACTATCGGGAGTCGGTTTCGGAATTTCATGCCCAGGGAATTGAGCTGATCGATATTCCCCAGAGCCGGATCAGCGGCAAGAACAGCGCCGATATCCGCATGGTGGTCGATGCACTCGACCTGTGTTATTCCAAGTCACACATCGATGCGTTCGCTCTGATTTCCGGCGACAGCGATTTTTCTCCGCTGGTTTCCAAACTCAAGGAAAACAACCGGCGGGTCATCGGCTGCGGGGTGAAAAGCTCGACTTCCGATCTGCTGATTGCGAACTGCGATGAGTTCATCTATTACGACGATCTGATCCGCTCGGCCAAGCAGGCCAAACAGGCCCGGCGACCGCCCTCCAAAGACACCAAGCCCGATGATCCCCAGCGGGAAGCCACGGACCGGGTGATGGAAGTGCTGCTGTCGATCGAGCAGGATTATGACCCGCTGTGGGGTTCCACGCTCAAACAGGCGATTCGCCGCGTGTATCCCGGCTTCAGCGAAGGGTATTACGGGTACAGCAGCTTTTCCGATCTGCTCGAAGACCTGGAAGACGCCGGGCTGGTCGTGCTGGATTACGACGAAAGCCGCGGGAACTTCAAGATTCGCCGGGCCAAAGGTACCAAAGGGAAAGCCTGAGACCCGCCCCGCGGAGAACAGTCCCGCTGACTGATGTGCCCTCGGCTCAGTCAGCGGGCAGATGCTCCGTCAGCGGCCAGATACTCCGTCAACGGGAGGCAGTGAGCTGGTGGCTGGCCAGGCGGGCGGCCTTTTGCCGAGGAACGCCGCCATGCCTTCCGCCGGTTCGCCCGTGCGAAAGCAGTCGGCGAAGGCCCGGGATTCGGCATCCAGCTGGCGCTGGCGGTCTGCCGGCGTGCCGAATTGAGTCAGCAGAGCGCGGGCGGTCTGAACGGCCTGCGGCGCGGCCTTCAGCAGCTGCTCCACCACGGAATCGACTTCCGCTGCAAACTGGTCCGCCGGGTAAACCGCCTGTGCCAGGCCCAGTCGCAGGCATTCCGCTGCCGGAGCGGACTGGCCGGTCAGAATCAGCCAGCGGGCGGCTTCCGTTCCCAGCTGTTCCACACAGCGGACAAAGCCGCCCCAGGCGGGAAGCACTCCGAGAAGGACTTCCGGCAGGGCCATGGTGGCCGCGTCCGCCAGCAGCCGCAGCTGGCACGCCAGTGCCAGTTCGGTCCCTCCGCCGAAGCAGGGGCCGTGAATGGCGGCAATGGTGACACCCGGCAAGGCCGCCAGCCGGTCGGCCCTCTGCTGGCCGGCCCGGGAAAAAGCCAGTGCCTTTCCGGGGTCAAACTGACACATCTCGCCGATGTCGGCTCCCGCCAGCCAGGTTCTGCCTTCCGCCGCCAGAACCAGCACCCGCCAGCTCGAATCCTGCTCCAGCCGATCGAGGGCTTCGTCCAGCTGCTGCCGCACTGCAGCTGTCAGTACAGGCACGCCGGTTTCGCTGCGAAATATCAGCCGGGCGACGGGACGGGCGGGCTCAAACGCGAGTGTGACAGACGGCATGCCTGATGCTCCAGCTGCGTATCCCCGGCCAGCCCCAGTCACGGCAGATTTGAGGATCCGCTGATGACGGACCCTGCTGGCGGCCGGTCGCCTGGAGAACGATCGCTGACAGAGAAGTGGGGGACTTTCAGTCGGCCGTGGCGGGCACCCCATCGGCTGTCAGCGGGCCGCCGGTATATTCCGTCCCTCCATCGATCACGAGGCCGTCTCGCAGGCGAATGATGTTATCGCCCGGTTCAATGTAGCTCAGGTCATGCGTGACCACCACCACGGTTGTTCCCTGGTCGCGGTGCAGTTCCCGCAGCCAGCCGAAAATCTCGGCCCCCGTTCGGCTGTCCAGCTCTCCGGTTGGTTCATCAGCGAGGACGAGCCGTGGCTGTTTGAGCAGAGCCCGGGCGATGGCCACCCGCTGCTGTTCCCCGCCCGACAGCTGGCCCGGACGGTGGGACAGCCTGTCCGTCAGCCCCACGCGGCCCAGCATCTGGCAGGCTTCCGCTCTTCTGGCAGGAGAGACACCTCCCGGCAGCCAGGGCACCAGCACGTTGTCCACGCAGTCCAGATTGCGGAGCAGATTAAAGCTCTGAAAAATGAAACCAACTTCATTCCGCCGGTATTCATCCCGCTGACTGGCGGACATGCCGGCCAGCGACCGCCCCGCCACCACGATATCTCCCCC
Source organism: Planctomycetaceae bacterium (assembly GCA_020426545.1). GTDB lineage: Bacteria > Planctomycetota > Planctomycetia > Planctomycetales > Planctomycetaceae > JAGQPV01. The sequence continues at coordinate 1,217 of JAGQPV010000458.1, read as the reverse complement.
GCTGGGCTGATCGAGCGCACCGATCAGATACAGCAGTGAGCTCTTGCCACTGCCCGAAGGCCCCACGATGAACGTGAACCGCCCCTCCGGAATGCTGCAGGTCACTCCACGAAGAGCCGGGACTTCCGTATCGCCCCGGTGATGGACGCGGGTGATGGCCTGGATTTCAATCATGGCACATATTCCAGATGGTTTTCCAGGACAGACTTCGACAGACGTTTCACCGGGCGGACCGGTATCGCGGCACCGGGGCCGTAACAGATTCGGACGGAGACTCGTCAGTCCGCCTTCCGGAAAGCCAGCCGGGCGCAGCCCGCGGCCCCGATGTAACCGGCATCTCCCCCCAAAGTGGCAAAGTCGATGACGGTTTCTCTGGCAGGAACCGGGAACGCCCGTTGCCTGACTTCCTGCTGAATTCGTTCGAGAAATCGCCGGCCCAGCTCTTTCTCGTCGCGGCCGAAAGTCATCGCCCCGCCGATCAGCACCATGTCTGGATCGATCGTGTGCATCAGGGTCGTCGTTCCGACGCCGAGGTAACGGGCCGTTTCCATGACCAGCTCGTTCGCCAGGCTGTCGCCCTGCTCGGCCGCCTCACTGATCAGCAGCGCCGTCAGTTCCTCGCCAGCGTCCAGCATACGGGTCAGCTCGGTCTGCCGGCCGCTGTCGAGCGCCTCCCGGCAGCGCTGTACCAGCGCGGTGGCGCTGGCATAAGCTTCCAGCGTGCCGTACTGGCCGGTATTGCACCTCCGGCCGTTGTCCATCTCGATGATGATGTGCCCGCATTCCGCACCGTGAGAATGTTCCCCGGTGAGAATCAGATCGCCGATAATGATGCCGCACCCCACCCCGGTGCCCAGCGTCCAGAATACGAGGCTGTGGGCTTCGCTGCCGGCTCCCGCCCAGAACTCACCGTAGGCGGCCGCATTGGCATCGTTCTGCAGGACGGTCTGAATTCCCAGCTCGTCTTCGACCTGCTGCCGGATGGGCACATTCACCCAGCCCGGCAGGTTGGGCGGTTCCAGCAGCATGCCCCGTTTGAGATCCATCGTGCCGGGTGTGGCCAGGCCAACGCCGCGGATCTGCTTGAAATCGAGCCCGCTCTCGCGAATAGCCTGTCTGGCCGTGCTGCAGATGTTCTGCACGCCGGCCTCCGGGCCGCGCTCGGCATCCGTCGGATTTTCGCAGAGGACGAGCGATTCCGCGGAACCAGTCACGAT
>JAGQPV010000457.1 GCA_020426545.1 Planctomycetaceae bacterium | reverse complement strand
GCATTTCCGGCGGCGTCCCACAGCAGGCAGAGCCTGGACTGAGCAATGTGTCTGTTGAGATCGATCCGGTTTCTATTTCTGTGCTGCGACGGAATTGCCTGCCCTGTCTTGTAGGTCAGGCTGTGCCTGACGTCTTTCCCGATACAGAAATCACCTGGATCAACAGGTTCGTTTTTGCCCGGTTTTGGATGCAAATTGATCAGCCCAGGCAGAGCCTCAGACAACGGTCGCACTGGCTCTCATTCCGCAGCGGAATCCCGCAGTTCCTCTGCCCGCTGCCTGGCTGCTTCCGCCCGTTCCTCCTGCTGCTCCAGCCACCACTTGAGGAACAGCGGATTCGTCAGCTCCCGCCGCAGATCATCGGCCAGGGCGTCCGCCAGTTCTTTCAGCTGGTCCGCCGCGGTTTTCGGAGTTCCGCCCGCGCCTTCACCCGGCCGGTCAGTCAGCGACACCAGCCCCCCCGACCCGACGGGCAGCCGCTGCCTCCATAACAGCGAAGACAACAGCGTCTCCCGCACGGCATCCAGCAGGTCAATCGCCGCTGGCCGCAGAACGCCCACCGCCAGCGTGATCGAATCCGTCACCGCATGGGCCGTGTGCCACCACCCGTTGGGAATATACAGCCAGTCGCCCGGTTCCAGCAGACACTTCATCAGCGGCATCTGCTCACGCTCGTACCGCATATCCTGCGGCAGCGTTTCCAGCGTGGGCCACGGATTCACCGTGTTCTTCCGCAGGGAATACTCCTTCGTGCCCTCCGTCTGCAGCAGGAAGACTTCCTCGGCATCGTAATGCCAGCCGAAGCCATGCTTCCCGCCCGGTGTGGCATACACATGCACGTCGGTGTCGCCGCTCAGCTCGCTTTCAAACGCAGCTGCCAGCCGGGCCAGCCGCTGGTCATGCCGTTCCGCATGACGCACCAGCAGCGTGTAGCCATCTTCCCTCAGCGCAGCGGCTTCCTCCGGGGCGGGAACACGCTCTTCCGGCCACCGCTCGCCGTCCCGCACCACCAGCACATCCGCGTCTTCGGCCGCCAGCAGATCGAGCGCCGTCTGCCAGCTGCCGTTCCCGCACAGATGTTTCGCTGTGCCAGGGCTGGAAAACGGCTGCCGCAGAAACGTATCCGCAAAAAAGCTGTCCCGCGAGACAGGGCCCAGCAGTCGATCAAGAATCATGAATCCACCACATCACGCATCAGACAGAAACCACCTCAGACAACGGCTCCAGCCACCACTGCCGGAGGCTGGCATCCATCAACTGGCAGCTGCCAGCTTTTCCCGAACCCGTTCCAGCAGCCGCTGCGTGGCTTTCACGCCTTCCACTTCGGAGACCTTGCCACCCTCGAACTCGATGCCCACATAGTCGTGATAGCCGGCGTCCACCACAATCTTCATCATCTTCAGGAAATCGGTGTGGACCTCTTCGCCTTCCTCGTTGAACTCATGCGACTTGGCACTGACCGACTTCGCATACGGCATCAGTTCCTTCACGCCGAGGTAGCGGTCGTAGTCACGAAAGTTGCCGAAGTCGGGCAGGGTGCCACAGTTCGGCAGGTCGACCATCTCCATCACGCCGGCCAGCCACTTCCCGTTGGAGGAATATCCTCCGTGGTTCTCGACGATAATGCCGCACTCGTGGTCTTTGCCGAATTCTGACAGCCGCCGCAGCCCATCGGCCGACAGCTTCTGCTGTTCCTCGTAGGTGCCGGTGGAGCGGGCATTCACGCGAATCGAATGGCAGCCCAGCTTGCGGGCGGCCACCACCCACTTCTTGTGACGGTCCACCGCTTCAATCCGCTTCTTCTCGTCCGCATCACCCAGGTTGCCTTCACCGTCGATCAGAATCACCGTGCCGTTCACACCCGCATCATCGGCCCGCTTCCGCATCTCGGCGATGTACTTCTCGTCTTCAGCTTTGGTAAAGAATGGCCGGTTCCAGTACTCCACCCCGTCGAGGCCAAAGGTTTTCCTCACGAAGGCCGCGTACTCCAGGTTGTCCAGCTCCTTCTTCTGAATCATCCGGTGCAGTGAGTACTCCGTGCAGGAGATGCGGTACAGTTCTTCCGGCTTCGCCGCCCGCGCGGGTGCGGTAGCCAGTGTTCCCAGCGCCAGCCCGGCACCAGCGGCGGCAGTCTGCCGGAGAAACGTACGACGGGAGCAGTTCGACGGAAAAGAAAGAGCGTCTGTCATTGCTGAATTCCTGTGAAGGGACGCACCGGTGGCTGCAGTTCGGGAAGACCGATCCCCGCAACAGGTCCTCCACGAATCCCCAGGGTTTCGCACAGCACCTGCCGCCGGCCGGTCCGCCGACACAGCACAAAGAAGAGTAGGCCGGGCAGACAGCCGTCTTCCTGGCCGCAGTGGAACAGGGTGAATGCCGCCGGAACCGACTGCGGAAAATTTCCGTCGCGGCCCGTTCCGGTATCCAGCATCAGAACACATCCGCCGGGCCGGAGCAACGGCGGGGCAGGGCGGGAACGCAGCTCCAGTCGAAAGCCGGCCCCGGTACGCTCTCCCCCGGGAACATCGGCCATGAGTCTGCCGAGTGGCCCCTGTGCCAGGTTACTGCTGCAGCAGCTTGATTCCCACCGCCAGTTCCTGCACCGTCAGCTCGTCGTCCCGGTTGGAATCCAGCCGGTTGAACAGCGGGTGCAGTTTCTCGGGCACTTCACTGCGGGAGGCCACGCCGTCTTTATTCCGGTCGAAGCGGCCAATCACCACCCGCGCTTTCCGCCGGTCCACTTCAGAGACACGCGGCCGGCGGCCCTTCGGAGCGGCCTCCGTCAGTTCCCGCGAGACGGCGATATCAAAATAGCCAATCATCATCTCGTCCCACGTCTGGTCGCCCCAGGTCACTGTAGCCGTCGAGTCGGGATTGCTCAGGTTATCGGCCGAGTTGTCGTAGCTGGCCTCGCAGTGCATCCGCGTGCCGGCCGGCAGCAGCAGCGGTTCGGCCAGGCGGTAACCCGTCTGCCAGTTGAAATCGTAGGCAGGAACATTCAGCACGACCTGCGGTTCTGCTCCCGGAACCCGGACCGCATACTGAAACGACTTGCCTCGCAGATGCATGTGAGGCATCAGCGCCAGCAGTTGCACGTCGACCGGTGACTTTCCTGATTCGGACTTCACCGCAAAATTGCCGTCTCCGGGAGGAATCTGAAACTTCGTGTTGATTGCTTCCTGAGTGATCACGACATGATCCACAGATGCTTCGTCAGCGAAGTACAGACCAACGGACGATTCGTCCGTCTGGGGAGTACCAATCGGGGTGTAGTGCATCTGAAACACAATCTTCGATCCGGCAGGCACCAGTTTGGCCATGCCATCCGGCAGCGGCATGGGGATACTGCCTGGCACGTAGCCTGCCAGGAAAGCGCCACCGCCAGCTCCCGGCGCTGATTTTGCTTCCTCAGGGGGTTTGGCAAAGATCAGCACGTGGTGCACTACCGCTCGATTGCCCGGATGGATTTCCGCGGCTCGAATCCACATGTCCTGCTCAAATCCCGGATCAACCTCGAAATAGCGATATTTCACTTCTCCTTCGGCGGGGACTTGGAATTCGCGTCCCATGGACACAACCAGATCCGGTTCCGCATTCAGGTGCCAGGACGTGACGGCCTTTTCGGGAATTGGAGGCACCGAATTCAGGTCTCCGGCCGGGGCACCGGCGAGTGCCCAGCGGTTCAGGAGGTCTTTTTCTTCAGCCGTCAGTCCGCGTGCGTTGGCAAAATGGACGGCAGATGGTTCTGCATGCCACGGCGGCATCCGCTGATCTCGCGTCACTTCGCGAATCATGTCTGCCCAGCCCGCGGCCTGTTCGTAGTCCGTGAGAGCGAAGGGGGCAATCTCGCCAGCTCGGTGACATTCGACACAATGGCGATTCAGAATTCCGGCGACCTGACCGGCATACGTCACGGTGGAATCCGAGTCTGTTGGACGCATTCGCCCGATCAGGCAGCCTTCGGCCGGCTGATAAGTGACAGCAACCTCGCGGCCGGCCAGCACGGCGCCCACAGCGTCGGTCAGCTCGGAAGCGGCGATCTCAGTTCGTGAGAACCCGACACCAAACTGATCATCAATTCGCCCCCGGTAGCGAACCTTCCGTTCCGCATCCAGCACGACGACTTCCGGCGTGCGTTCCGCCTGAACGCAATCAGCCAGTTCATTGTTGAGATCTTTGAGAATTGGAAATGACAGTTGTTGCTGTCTCGCGAATGCTGCAATTTCGGTGACTGAATCCTGACGGTTGGAATTGATCCCCAGCACTACCACGCCTCGATCGGCGTATGTGTCGGCAAACTGCTGCAGCCGATGGCCGTAGACTTTGACCAGCGGGCATTCCGTTCCCAGAAACGCCAGCACCATTACCGGTCGATCAGCGTATTCGGACATCTGATGCTGCCGACCGCGATAATCCTGCAGCCCAAACGTCACTGGGTCCGCAGAATGCACGGCGCCAGCAATCCCGATTGCCGCCACGATTGACAGGTACACTCGCAGAATAATTCGCATACCTTCTCTTCCTCAGAATCCACAACCGGCCACAACATCAGGCAGTATTCTACAGTATTGCCGGACATCGCAACGGAATTCAACCGTGCTTGAATACGGACGTGTCGAACAAAACCCGAATTTCTTTGAGTGAGATGCGGGAATCGGTCCCTGTCCCGGCAGGTTCGCCCGGAATTTCGGGCAGGAACACGGATGAGACGTCTCAGTTTCAGCGTTGCAGTCGATTCCGCACTGCTCGGTCCATGGCTTCCTGCCGCTCCCCCGCAGTTTGCTGGTGCAGATACCGGATCAAGACTTCTGCAGCCTCTGTGAGGACGCGTCCGCGCCGCTGCAGCACCGTTCGAGCCGTTTCGATGCTGTTGTCCAGCGGCCAGTCGGCAGCCAGTTCCCCGAAACTCACGTTACAGAAGGAAGGAATATGCCTGGGCAGCAGCCGTCCTCCCGGTAAGACCATGGCCATGACTCCGATGGAAGACCCGGTGTTGAACATGCTGTCGATGGCTGTCTTGCTGTGATCACCGATGTACGACC
>JAGQPV010000456.1 GCA_020426545.1 Planctomycetaceae bacterium | reverse complement strand
CAGACAAAGGGCGAAGCCAATGACCGCCAGCTTGTGGTGCATGGTGAACCGCAGGATCGGAGCGTAGAGTCGCTTCAGGATGCGGATCAGCAGCGGCTCGCGTTCTACCGTCTGCATTGGAAGAAACAGACTCGCCAGCACCGGCATCAGTGTCAGCGACAGGACCATCGATCCCGCCAGGGCCATGATCACCGTCAGCGCCATCGGGCGAAACAGCTTCCCCTCCACCCCTTCCAGCGTAAGGATCGGCAGATAAACGATCATGATGATCAGTTCGCCGAACATGGTCGGCTTACGGACCTCAATCGCCGCGTCCCGGATGATTTCCAGCCGGCTGCGTCCTTTCTGCCCGTGCGCCAGATGCCGCACGCAGTTCTCAATCATCACGACCGAACTGTCGACGACAAGACCGAAGTCGATTGCTCCCAGACTCAACAGGCTCGCCGCAATCCCGAACCGCCACATCCCGGAAAATGCGAACAGCATCGAGAGCGGAATCGCCAGCGCCACAATCAGCCCGGCCCGCAGGCTCCCCAGAAAGATGAACAGCACCGCAATAACCAGCAGCCCACCCTCAAACAGGTTTTTCTGGACCGTGTCAATGACGTGGTCCACCAGTTCGGTGCGGTCGTAAACCGTCAGGATAGCGACTCCCGGCGGCAGGGATTCTCTGATTTCCTGCAGCCTGTTCTTGAGCGCCCAGGTGACCTCATGACTGTTCTCACCCATCAGCATGAAACCGAGGCCGAGGACTGCTTCACCCTGGCCATTCGCCGTTACAGTACCGCGGCGGATTTCGTGGCCGATCTGAACGTCCGCCACGTCGCGAACCCGGATCGGAACGCCGTCGCGCGAGGTGATCACGATATTTCCGATCTGCTCGACATTCACCGTGCGGCCCACGCCATGGACGAGCAGCATCTGACTCCTGTCTGTAATCGTGCCGCCGCCCACGTTGTCGTTGTTCTGCTGGACCGCCTCGGCAACCTGCTCGAACGTCAAGCCGTGCTTAATTAGCCGATCGGGATCGAGCCGCACCTGGTACTGCTTTTCATAGCCGCCCCAGCTGTTCACCTCGGCCACGCCCGGGACCGAGCGTAGCTGCGGCTTGACGACCCAGTCATGGAGCGTCCGCAGCTCGGTCAGCCGCTTCACACGCTCCTTGTCGGAGATTCTGGAAAAGTCCACGCCGCTGTAGGTGAGTACGTAGTGAAACACCTCGCCCAGCCCTGTCGACACAGGTCCCATCTGGGGGCGCTGAATGCCGTCGGGGAGTTCGACCGTGCGCAGCCGCTCATTGATGAGCTGGCGGGCGAAGTAAATATCGACGCCGTCCTCAAAGATGACGACGACCTGGGAGAGGCCGAACTTCGAGATGGATCGCAAATCTTCCAGGCCGGGCAGGCCGCTGATGGCCTGTTCGACAGGAAATGTGATCTGCCGCTCCACCTCCTCCGGCGAAAGCGCAGGGGCGACAGTGTTGATCTGGACCATCACCGGGGTGGTGTCCGGAAACGCGTCGATGTCCAGCTGCCGCAGCGACACGATTCCCACCGCAGCGAACGCTAATACACCGAGGACGACCAGCGCGCGGTGGCGGAGCGAAAAGTCAATGAGCCAGTTAAGCATGTTCTTCGCCTTCCAGGCAGCTACTCGGCGCAGCAGCCTTCACCGAGACTGTTCTTGAGGAGCTGCGCCCGCAGCACGTCGCTTCCCTTCGTTACAACGACCTCGCCAGGAAGGAGACCGGCAATAATTTCGTTGGAATCCTCCTCTGTCGCCCCGATGCGAACGGACCGAACATGGAACACTTTGGGACTCTCCGGACTGCTGAAGTACCCCTTATCGCGGACGAATACCGCGTGGCAGCAGCCTTCCCAGTGAACAGCCTCCGCGGGCACGATGATCGCGTCTGGCTCCTCGCGCAAAACGACCTGTCCGGTTCCGAACGTCGCGTCGCGCAGAGTTCCGGCGGAATTGTCGAGATCAGCCCGGACCTTTACCATTCGCGTCTGTCTGTCGGCTGCTGTGCTGATCCACGACAATGTGCCGATGGCCGCTCCCGAAGTCCCGTCCGGCTGAAACCGCACCGACTGGCCGATGAAAAGCAGGTCAGCCTCTTCGAGAGGAATGTTGAGCATCAGCCACATTCGGGACGTGTCCGCAACCTGAAACAGCGTATGTGCGGGATCGACAACCTCACCGGCGACGACCTGTCGGTCAACGATCACGCCATTCATTGGACTGCGGATCGGAATCAGGTTGGCCGTGGCTGTCTGCAGGTCCAGTTGACGAGTCAGATCATCTGGCAGCCCAAGGAAACGAAGGCGGCCCATGACGTCTTTCCTCGACAGCCCTCTGAGCATGGAAGCGTCCACGCCGAGCCCGAGATTCGCCAGCGACTGCTCAGCGTTGAGCATTTCTGCTTTGGCCCTCGCCAGTTTCGCGTCCGTTTCCAGGATCAACTTTCCCGCCACCACTCCATCGCTCAACCCCCGGAGACGGTCGACGTTCTGACGCGCGAGCTCTTCTGCGACGAGCGCCTTGACCAGACCACTTTTGAGCCGCCCCACTTCCATCGCATCGACGACGGCCAGCACCTCTCCCTTCTGCACCCGGTCTCCGACGTTCTTGAGGACACCCCAGACGGTGCCAGGAAGACGCGACGACAGACTGGCGAGCCGTGTCGCGTCGTAGGTGATTTCGCCGTTGCACGGAACCCACTCGGTGATCGGTTGCCGCTCGACCAGTTCCACATCGACGCCGGCCTCGTTGACGGAGGCGGCTGACGCAAACTGAATACGCCGCTGATAGGCACTGCAGACGGCGTTGTTTTCCGGCCGGGGACGCAGGGCCAGTGCACGGGCCGCCCGCTGCAGGTCGGTCTTCGCGACGATCGGCGTCTCCTTGAGCTGCGCAACATCGGGGTGTTCGAGCGGGCAATTGTGCACCCCATGTTCCAGGCACCAGCCATAGTCTGGCCCAATGGGCATCAGGTCCGGATTGCACTCAACGCACTGCGATTCAGGAACGCCGTGCTCTTCGCACCAGTCGGACCGTGCTGGAGCCTCGGTTCCTGCAATCGCTGAAAATTTCGGCAGCTTCCAGTCAAAGTGATGGCCGTAATAAAACAGCCCTCCGAACGCTGCCAGCGAGAGCAGCGTGGGAATGCTGCCCGAAAGCCAGGACAGCGGACGAAGTAAGCCTCGCCCGACCGGGACTCGTTGCTCGCGTCCAGGCGCGGATACTGTGGAACCGCACGGTGTATCGATGATGGATTGACTCATGTATACCCTCCTGAATCCTGGCCTTTGAAATGGCTACGGTGCTGTGGCGCACAGCGAGTGCGCAACATCACCGCCACAGTTCAAAAGAAAAAGCCGACGCTCTACTGGCGTGACTGAACCACCAGCCTGCCTTTGAAACTGCCACAGAGCTGTGCGCAGAGTGAGTGCGCAACATCACCATCACTGTTCAAAAGGAAAAGCCGACGCTCTACTGGCGCGATTGAGCCAGCAGCCTGCCTATGCGGTGCGAGGCGGCCGGAGCAGACGGAAGCAGGGTGAATCCGGGAGCCCGATCGGGCGTTCGACCGGATTCAGCTCGAAGGAGAACGACTCAACACTCAGTGCTGCGGGCGGCGCCAGACACTTGGCGCAGAATGCGCAGAAACAGCACTCCTGACCCGGGCAGTTGCCGCAGGGGCAGTCATCCGAATCAGACTGGCTGCGAGACACCGGCTGATCGCAGCAGTGATCGGGGGAGCCATCAAGACCGTCGGCCGGCCTCTCCCTGTCTGCCTGCAAGCAGCTCTCACACGACACGTCACCGGCGGTGATGGAACCGGCGACCGCAACCGGAGCCAGAAGTGGCAGATATGCCACCAGGCTCAGGAGGGCAAGTCGGGAGATTGTCCGGGAACGATGCCGCATTGTAGAATTCACCACTATCCGAATTTGAAACACCATGTTCAGTCTATCCGTCGGGCAGAGCCGGTACAACCTCTGTTCAACGCAGTTCGAGGGTGCAGGACACGACTTGCAGTGGTCCGGGCTCGCTGGAAATCGTCAATAGGAGGTTTTGAGGATTTTGCTTAACATGGGCGAAGCCTGGCAGGGTGGCGAGGCACAGAATCACAGGGAGGGGGACTTATGGCGATCTCGGAACGGACGAGAAATCTGCAGCAGCAGCTCGTGGAATCACTGATCAATGACGCCAGCGGGCAGGTCGGCGTCGATCTGGAATCCATGACCTTTGCCCTGATCGAACAGTTCGGCCACGGAATCGGCCGGGACCTGGCCGCGGCGGTCGAAAAGGGACTGGCCGAACGGCAGGCCGAGATCCTCAACACGACGCACGGCCAGCAGTATGACTGCCCGCACTGCGGCCGCCCATGCCGGGCCGAACCGGGAAACAGACGCCTCACCACGCTCGATGGCGAGGTGGAGTTTTCCGAACCGAAGTGCCACTGCCGGCGGTGCCGCAGAACTTTTTTTCCCTCAGCGTGAAGTTCTCGGCATCCAGTGTGAGACCTTCAGCCCGGGCGTGATCAGCAGAGTGGTGCTGGCCGCGGTCGAGACCAGATCGTTCGCCCGGGCCGAAGTGGTTCTCAAATCCATCGGCGAAATTGACATCAGCGGCCGCCACGTCGGACGCATCGCCGGGCAGCACGGCAGACGTCTGATCGACCGGCAGCGTCAGCGGGCGGAAGCACACCGGCGGAAGGAACTGCCCGTCGAAGTCGAGAACCCGCCCGGGCTGGCGGTGGTTGAGATGGACGGTGGCCGCATCCGCACCCGTCAGCCGGGCCACGGTCCCGGCACGCATCAGCCGGCCTGGCGTGAGACGAAAAATGCCCTGTTTCTGCGGATGTCGAGCGAGATCCACGCGGAAGACCCGTGTCCCGAGCCGCCCGATTCGCTGCAGAACCGCAGCCGGCTGCGACAGCTCGTGCTGGAGATGAGCGGTACGGCCGATGGCGTGCCTGACGCGGGCCGCGATCAGAAAGACCAGCCGGAAGAGCACGCGTTGATCACTGTCGGTG
>JAGQPV010000455.1 GCA_020426545.1 Planctomycetaceae bacterium | reverse complement strand
GCACCGCGGCCAGCGCCGTCGCGGTCGTGTCGCTGCCGCCCCGCCCCAGGGTGGTAATATTGAATTCGCTGTCAACCCCCTGAAAACCAGCGGCGATCACAATCCGTCCGGCCTCCAGCAGCGTGCGGATGCGCTCCGTGGCAATCTGACGGATGCGGGCCTTGGTATGGCTGGAATCGGTCACGATCCCGATCTGGGCCCCCGTCAGACTGGTCGCCTGTCCGCCGAGTTCCCCCACGGCCATGGCCATCAGTGCCACGGATTCCTGCTCCCCCGTGGACAGCAGCATGTCCATCTCGCGGGGTGGCGGAGTACTGGTGATCTCACTCGCCAGAGCCACCAGCTCATCGGTTTTCTTGCCCCGCGCGCTGACCACCATCACCACCTGATGCCCGGCCCGCGCCGCTTCCACGGCTCGTCGGGCTGCCCCCTGGATACGTGTGGCATCAGCCACGCTGGTACCACCAAACTTCTGAACAATGAGGGACACAGACACGCACCTGAAATGTGGCCGGGAGGGAAGACCGGGGGAGACAAACGGGACTGAACAACGGGACGGCCTGGCGCGGACGGACCGCACGCGGCAACCGGGCCGACTCAGCAGCTGCTCCGCTGCTGAAACCAGTATTCTGCGAACGGGGAACGGAAACCGCAAGGATGGTGATCCGCCGGCACAATTCCCGTTTCAGCCGGACGGAGCAGAAATACTGAACAGGCCGATTCTTCGGGCTTTACCTGACCTGCGCAACCGGAACGAAGCCTGCTCCCGCTGCAATCCGAAGAACTTTATCAATTGACACCTGTCGATCCGGCCTGCATTGTAGAGGCTGAGTTTTGCCGCATGTGCCGGCACGAGGTGTCATCAGCGACAGCGGGCCAACTGGATTGTACTGGAGACGGCGCATCATGGTGCGACTGACAACTGTTCTCTTCCTGACCACGCTGTTCTATACCGCCGGTGTCGCCTGCTCTCAGAACACCCCCGGTTCCGCCGCATCCGGCCAGCAGCCCGCCGGGGAAATTGCCCTGCCCGCTTTCACAGCGGTAGAGGCAGATGCGGAACAGCCCGCCGCGAGCGCAGCAACTCCTGCGGCCAGCACGACTTCGGCTGCTGCATCCTCCACGGAAGCTGAACCGGCTGAAACCCAGGACACCACGGCCGCCGCCGAAGTTCCGGATCCTGTTGATCTGCCGGCCTCCGTCGAAACAGCAGCACCCGCAGCGGAAGAATCCGCGGTACCGGCCGCTGCCACTGACTCGATGCGGGAGCAGGTGCGAAAGCTCAGTGCGGAACTGACAGCCCTGAAGGCCGAAGTCGCAAAACTGAAAACGGCCGAGATCGAACTGCGGGAGGAACTGGCCGCCCACCAGAAAGCCATTGCCAGCGGCACCGAGTCTGTCGCGAAGCTGATTCCACTGGTCGACCGCAACCTGACCAGCATCGAAGATCTGCGGGAACGGGCCGTTGCAGCGGAAACCCGGCTGGACGATCACCGCACCCGCATCCTGGCCGCCGGCCGGCTGGCTGATGAGAATGACCTCAAGCTGCGGGCCATTGCTATTCCCGATGGCAGCGGCAGCTACATGGTTGACCTGTCCAGCAAGATGGAACTCAGCCCGACCTTCAAGCGTCAGGTCCAGCGGACCCTGCAGGGCAAACTCAGAATCTACAATCAGACCGATTATTCGCGTACCCTGTACATCAACGGGACCGCGTGGAGCGCCCGCCCGGGCTGGTCCTACATCTGGGTGCCCGTCGGCCCGGTCATCGTACATCGCACCGCGGACAGCGAAGCCGAAGTCTCCGACGAGTGGGAGCAGATCTCCAACAGCGCGACCCCGGAATGGGTGCTTCGCTACAAGTTCTGAACTTCTGAGTCCCCGGCCCGATCAAAATCCGGTGCCCGTTGAAAAGCCGGCCGCATTCTGCCGCGATGCCTGCCTGCCGGCATTACCGCGTGCGGGTGCTGGTTTCCTGCCGGGCAGTGCGCGAACTCAGGCTGGCTTCCCATTCCCTCTGCAGACTGGCCACGTTCTGAATGGCATAATGTTTCTGCAGCGCGGCCTGCCAGCCGTTCCGCATGCCATCGCCGGTAAACTGCAGCAGAGTTTCCCGACTGCCGCGTGCCAGCAGCAGTTCCGTCAGCGAGACAGCGACCGCATAGCCGCTCTCGTCGCCGGCCGGCAGCTGCCTCCTGTCGAGCAGCTCCGCAATCTGCGGGAACTTACTCCGGGCGACATACTCCGCCAGAATCTGTTTCCGTCGCAGACGGGGCGGAGCGTCATCGTACATGCTGGCGATCCCCTCGTTCACCCAGGCCGGCATCCCTCCGGGAAACCGTGCATTGAGCATCACGTGGGCCAGCTCATGCTTTAAGGTGGCGGTCAGGGCCAGTTGCTCGCTGGTATCCAGCCACATCCGGTGATGGCCCGGCAGCTGCCGCTCCGGTCCGCACAGGAGCACCCGCCCGCTGTCGGCTCCCGGTTTCACCCGCACATGAATATGCGTGAATTCCTGCCCGGCCGGCAGTTCCTCACCCAGCCAGATCAGCGCCAGCTCCTGGCGATGAGCTTCCGCCTGTTCCAGCACGCGGTCCGCCAGATGACTCCCCACGGGTGCCAGCACCGTGAAGTTCTCACTGCCGGCAATCCCTGCATCCAGCCGGGGAACCTCGCTGGCCGCGCGGGCTTCGCGAATCGCCCGGCTCTCGTCCAGCTCCGCAGCTTTGATTTCAAGCCGTCGGATCTTCGCGGGGTTGACGGAACCAGCCGGTTCAGCTGCTTCAGCGGCCAGGGCCCACGGCAGGCACAGCCCACCAGCCAGCACTGCCCTTCGCACCGCGGTCCCACTCATCAGATCAATCCACCTGGAACCGGCGGAACGGTCACGGACGGGCGTTCCAGCCCGCAGCTTATGAGACATCCTGTCTCGCTCCCGTCTTAACAGTTCGCTGCACAGAAGACTTCTGTCCTGCCACGACCAGTTGTCCGTATCGCTGGATGATCGAAGCCACAGGAGAATCCGTGGGAATCGTGCTTCCAGCCAGTCACTTGTCCCGCAATCCGGGCAGAGACAAAACACCGGCCCTCAGTTCGGTCTGAATCAGAGCACGCTGGCCCCCCTGCATCATGCAGAGCGATTCAGACCGTACCAGACAGACAGCCTCAGACTGAAACGACGCAGCCCGCCTCTTCCTGGCTGCCAGTGGCACGGAAGCACTCTACGACGAACGCTGCTGACAAAATGATATATGGGGGAAGGCATCCTGCCTGAATCAACTGAGACATCCTGTCTCGCTCCCCCATATATCCCGTGTCAGCTTTACGGCGGGCCATCTTAGTTTCAGCACTTAAGGAGAATGTAATTCACCATTCAGTACGTCAGCACCGTGGCATGACATGACCATCGGCAGTCATCTGCCAGGTGTTGTGTCTCTGTCCTGTCTGGAAAGGTTGCGCGAGGGGCACTCTGGAATCACCGGCAAGGCCGGGGCCGCAGGAAATACCGTGTCGTATCACCTGCCGGGCCCCTGCCTCATCACCAGGTCCGCCCCGTTCAGGCGGCCTTGCGGGCCGGCATCTTGAGAATGGCCGGTTCGGGCTGGCTGCAGGCGGTCAGGAAGTTCTCAAACACCTGCATATCCAGGGCACTGGCGGTTTCACTCTCGGGGTGCCACTGAATGCCCAGGCAGTACCAGTCCTCATCGATGGACTCGTACGCTTCGATCACACCATCCGGAGCGGTGGCGGAGACGCGGAACTGGCGGGCCACCTGATCGACCGCCATGTGGTGCATGCTGTTCACACGGATTTCACCGGGGCCGTAGATCGCATCCACCCGTGTTCCGGGAACAATATCAATGATATGACGCAGGTTGGATTCCACCGGATCCCGGTGGTGCATGGCCTTCGGCACGTCGAGCGGCACATTCTGGAAGATGGAACCACCGCAGACCACATTCAGAGTCTGCATGCCGGCACCAATGGCCAGCACGGGAATCCGCATTTCAGCGGCCAGACGGCACAGCCGCCGGTCGAAGTCCTCGCGGCGGGCCGGCATGGGGCGGGTAGCGGGGTCACGTTCCATGCCCAGCCGCACGGGGTCGAGGTCAAGGCTGCAGCCGGTCAGCACCAGACCATCCAGCATGCTCAGGTACTGCCGCAGATCATCGTCGCTGGCTACGGGCGGAATCATAATCGGCAGGCCACCAGCCGCGGTGACCGAATCGTAATAGCCGCCAGTCGTCCACGACAGTGCCGGCGCCTCTTTACGGGCCGCACGAAACTCACAGTTCAGTCCAATAACGGGCTTCGAATCACTCATGGCATCCCTTCCTGATAATCGCACATCCTGTGCTGTAAGAGTAGAGACAGCCAGCCCCCCGGCTGACCGTGAGTCGCAGCGTCAACCTGCCGTAAACACAGCTTCAGACAGCAGCCGCAGCGCAAAAGCACTGCGACATTTCAGCCGACTGAGGAAGCAGAAGCCGGCAGCGGGCCGGCAGGCCATAGAAAGCAACGGAGCGTTCCTTAGTGAATCCATTCAACAGCTCCACGAGCCGATCCATCGACCCGGCCGCCAGATTCAAATGTGTGAAACCCGGTCAGCATTCCCGCAGCAGCAGTCTCCTGACTGTGCTCCCGAATTCATTCGGTGTAAAGTGATCCACGCCGGCTGCAGCACCTGTTGTCTGACTCCCGGCTGATCCCCATGCGGGACAGGCACGTTTTAGGTTTCCTTTCCGGGCTTGTCCAGCAGATCGCCCATTTTGGGCCAGGAATTTTCCAACACACCAAATATGGTGCCTGCCAGTCCGGCCGTCACTGAGGAAATGAAAGTCACCCCGAAAAACGTGCCGGACAGATTGAAGGTAACGGCATACTACCAGGGCACTTACGACTCCCGCCTGTTTGCCGGCCATTCATGGCGCCACTCCGACAGGGTGCTCCTGACCAGTACCATCACCGGGCTGCTTCCCTGCCAGCCCGGCTCGTTTTCAGCCGGTTGCGCAGCATCACTGCAGCCGCCGGACAGGCCATTTTCTGAACCGGAATCCCG
>JAGQPV010000454.1 GCA_020426545.1 Planctomycetaceae bacterium | reverse complement strand
GTTCCTGCCGGAGTGCTCAGGGGGGCTGCAGTAGCGAAAACAGGAACACCAGGACCAATCCCCAGGGATCCCGCGTATACATCAGGGACGTCCTGCTGCCTCTCGCACGTGTCGTAAGCCGGCCAGCAGGGGAGCTTCTTCCCGGAAACCTGCCTGCCGGGGTCGACCCGCCTCATGGCCACCGGCAGTCTCTGCCGAACGGCACTGGAAATCAGCCCCCCCTGCGGAGAACACCCCGCGGGACGCACGGAAGAACCCACAGAAACCCGCACACTGCCCGGCCGAGTCCGGGCCGCTGCAGCTCAATTTCCTCTGGAGAACTCCCGCGGTGACCGCCGTTCTGACAGCGACTGCGTTCCTCGGCCTGCTGCTGGCAGCCACGACGGCGGTGCGGGGGTGGGCCGGTCTGCGGTATACGACATTGCAGCCTGCGGCGGCGTGGCTGGTCGCTGCCGTGGCTGTCTGCCTGCTGGTTGTTGCTCCAGAACAGGCAGCCGGCTGGCTGACGCCTGAACTCCGCGATCAGCTGAGTCTGCTGACGGTCATCCTGCTGCTGTGCCCGCCGGTTTATGGCCTGGGGGCCAGGCGACCGGTGAACCGCGTGTGGCCGTGGTTTGTGCTCGGCCCGATGATGTTTGTCCTCGGGCTACCCGCACTGACGCTGTGGCAGAACGGACGTCCGACCGAATTGCTGCGGCTGGAAGCCCCTGCTCTGCTGGGGCCGGCGCTGGTCACCATCATGAGCTGCGGCAACTGGCTGGGCACCCGGTTCACATTGGCCGCAGTGGCCTATGCGGCGGCGATCGGCCTGCTGACCGCCTCCGTCGCCGATCATCCTCCCCAGCTGCTGGAGGACCGCCATCTGGTACGGTTGTGGGCTGCCCTCTGCCTGGGCGCAGCGGCCCTGCTGGCCCGGCGGGCGGGGAAGCGATCGGTCGATTCCCTGCAGCCGCGGGACCGCCTGTGGCAGGACTTCCGCGATACATTCGGCATGGTCTGGGCCAGGCGGATGATGGACCGGGTGAACCATACCGCCCGCGCGCAGCGGTGGCCTGTTCGGCTCGGGCTGGACGGTTTTACTCCAGCGAACGAGCAGCAGACAGCAGACCGGTCAACGGCAGCTGCCCGGTCAACGGAACCAGACAGCCAGGAAACCACGGCCGCGATCGACTACACCCTGGGCTGGCTGCTCAGGCGGTTCGTCGACGAAGGCTGGATCAGCCAGCGGTGCCCGGAGCTGCTGGACCGGGCGAAGTCCGCCGCGGCCGCACCGCCACCGACCGACTGAATCCTGAAGATCAAACCCGGCAGGCTGGACATCAGCCGGCTGCGTCTGCGGTGGGCAGCACCACACCCAGGCTGTCGCCTTCCAGCACCCGGCGGAAGGTTCTCAGCACGAGCACGATTCCCGTCTGCTGACTGCGGACTTCCACCGTCTCGTCTCCCATGAGGTCGGTCACCGTGCCGATCAGTTCGCCCGTGGCAATGGAATCCCCCAACGCAACTGCCGGATTGAAGAATCCCGTCATCGGACTGAGGTTCTGGGCCTGAATATGGCCCGATCCTTCCTCGGGAACTTCCACCTCCCAGCGGACGAGATTTTTCGTCACCACGGGCTCGGTCAGTCCCAGTTCGCCCATCACCTGCAGACAGCCGGCCACATAGGCTTCGATTCCTTCCTCACTGCAGCTGGACGCCCCGAGGTACTCGGTATAGATCGCCGGAATTCCCGCATCAGCCGCGACCGACAGCGAACGCCCGGGCAGCCCCGACGTGCCCCAGATGACGGGCAGGTTGAACGCCCGGGCCATTCGTCGCTGCACGTCCAGCACCTGGGGATCCCGGTGCAGCGAGTAGCCCGACAGGGGGTAAACCGACATCTGCGACCCGCCCGTATGCAGATCGATGTAGTAATCGGCGGAACGGATCAGCTGGCTGAGCGCCGCGGCAGTCCGTTCCGTCACGGAACCGTCGGCCCGGCCAGGGCAGATCCGGGCCAGATCGAGGCCATCCTCAGCGGTGCGATGCCCCCGCAGATAAGCGGCCTCATTCACCACCGGAACGAACGTCACCTGCCCGCGGATCGAACCCGGATCCAGCTCACGCATCAGGCGGCGAATGGCGGCCATGGGTTCGAATTCATCGCCATGCACTCCACCCGTAATCAGGAGGTGCGGACCGGGCTGGCTGCCCTTGAGGCATCGGGTTGTCAGTTCCACTCAACAGGCTCCAGTTCTCAGTCCAGTCGAAACAGATTGAATCCGGCCGGTGGCCGGCTCGGGTGGGTGGTGCCCTGGCTGACTTCCGGTATCATGGCCGGTCAGGCCTCTGGCCACATTCCCTCAGCAGGAAATCGCTGTCACAGCGACTTTGAGCATACCCGAGAACGGCGGAGACTGTCATGCCCGAGGCTGCACCGGAAAACATCACCCTCGAAATGATTCGGGAGCACCTGTACGCAGCCGTGCTGTGCGACGCACTGGACGCCCTGGGGCTGCCCAACCAGTCGCCCCGCATCCCCATCGTGCCGCAGACCGGAATCCCCCGCCTGGTGGGTCGCTGCCGCACCACCTTATGGGCCGACATGGCCCACGTGGACCCCACCCCCTACGAACTCGAGCTGCAGGCCGTCGATTCCTGCCAGCCCGACGACGTCCTGATTGCCGCCGCCGGAGGTTCCATGCGGTCGGGAATCTGGGGAGAACTGCTTTCCACCGCGGCCCGTAACAGCGGCTGCGTGGGGGCCATTGTCGACGGGGCCGTACGCGATGTGGACAAGATGCGGGAGATGCAGTTTCCCGTGTTTGCGCTGGGCCGGTGCATTTACGACAGCCAGAACCGCCAGCGGGTCATCGATGTCGATGTGCCAGTGGAGATTGATGGAGTCCGGTTCCGCACCGGCGACCTGGTCTTCGCCGATGAGGACGGCATTGTGGTCGTGCCGCAGGAGGTCGAACAGCAGGCCGTGCGGGATGCCTGGACCAAAGTCCATGCCGAGAACATCACCCGGGACGCCATTCGCGACGGCATGAAAGCCACCGCTGCCTGGGAGAAATACGGCATTCTGTAACTGGCGACGCTTCCGCCCGCGTCCGTGCGACAAAACACAGATTCACGGGCGAGGAGTCCGAGGCGAGCTGACCACTGACCAGTTTCTGTTTGTGAATCTGTTTCTGCCTGGTTCGAATCAGTCGACCGGCACCTCTGATTCCACTTCAATACTTCCGAACACCAACTCTCTGAACACCGAAAATCCACGTGACAGATACCGCAACCGAACCTCCGATGAGTGAACCGCCCCCCATTCCCGGTTTGTCAGTCTCCGGCTGCCGCGACCGGCAGCACGTGCTGCGGGAGTATCTCCGCTCGCGGAAGGTCGACGCGGCTCTGATTACCGATCCCCGGCATGTGCACTATCTGACGGGTTACTGGGGCCGGCAGATCTTTCAGCCGGTGCTGTATGTCGAGCGGGAGGGCCGCTCTGTACTGTCGCTGCCGTTCGCCATGGAGCAGGAATTCGCCGCCGACGAAGTCGTGTGCTACACCTCGAACCACATTGGCACCATTGTCGATGACCAGCTGGGAGCTGCCCTGGCCGCACTGCCGGCTCTGCCGGGTGGCGAGGTCCTCACCGGCTGCGATGCCGGCCTGCGTCCGGGACTGCTGCCCGACCTGAACGCGGTCGATCTGCTGCCCGTCATGACGGAAATGCGGCGCTGCAAAGATGCCGACGAGCTGGCAATGCTGCAGTACATCATTGGCGTGACGGAATTCTGCTACGACTACGCCAGAGAGATGCTGGAACCTGGCCTGACGGAAGTCGAGCTGTTTGCCGGCATTCAGGCCGCTGCCGCCGACGAGGTGGGCGAGACCCTGGGCGAGCCCGGCAACGATTATCAGATCGGCACACCGGGCGGTATCCCCCGCCGCCGCGCCGCTGAAGCCGGCGAAATGGCCATTCTCGACCTGACGCTGGTTGTCCGTGGTTACCGCAGCGACATGTGCCGCAGTTTCGTGGTGGGTGCCAAACCGACGAAGCTGCAGGCGGAAGCCCGCGACATGGTGCTGACCGTGCTGGAACGGATTGAATCGCTGATCGAACCGGGGATCACCTGCCGGGAACTGTACGAAGAAGCCGCCGGCCTGCTGAAGAATGAGCGGGGCTGGACGTTCCCGCATCACCTGGGCCACGGAATCGGCATGAGCCAGCACGAAGCTCCCCGGCTCAATCCCCACTGGGACGACACGCTGCAGATCGGCGATGTGTTCACCCTCGAGCCGGGACTGTATCACCCGGAACTGAAGGCCGGCGTGCGGATCGAACAGACTTATCATCTGAGCGAGCAGGGAGTCGATCTGCTGACGGAGTATCCCACGGAACTCGTGTGACAGGCACGGATCCCCCTTTTCGTCCAGGCGGCAGTCCAGCGCCGACAGTCTGAAAGCAGTCTGCATGTCCCGCGAACCGGAACCGAATGGTCATCCCCGGCCGCTGGCCGGGATTCGCGTGCTGGATCTGACGCGAGTGCTGGCGGGCCCGTACTGCACAATGATCCTGGCCGATCTCGGGGCCGATGTGGTCAAAGTCGAGCGGCCCGAATACGGCGACGATTCCCGCCATTTCGGGCCGTTTCTGCCTTCCGGACTGAGCGCCTATTTCGCCAGCATCAACCGGGGCAAGCGCAGCGTGGCTCTCGATCTGCGGATTCCCGCCGACCTGGAGATTTTTCTCAGTCTGGTCGATCAGGCCGATGTGCTGGTGGAGAACTTCCGCCCCGGCACGATGGATCGCATGGGACTGAGTACAGAATCGCTGCAGGCCCGCAACCCCCGGCTGATTGTGGCTTCGCTTTCCGGGTTTGGTCATCAGGGAACCGATACCAACCGTCCGGCTTATGATGTCGTCGTGCAGGCACTCAGCGGGCTGATGAGCATCACCGGCAGTGGCCCCGGCGAGTTTGTCCGCGTGGGTACGTCGGTCAGCGATATTCTCACCGGCATGTACGGTGCCATTTCCGTCACCGCCGCTATCCGCCACCGGGATGTCACCGGAGAGAGCAGCCGCATC
>JAGQPV010000453.1 GCA_020426545.1 Planctomycetaceae bacterium | reverse complement strand
CGGGCAGCCCGGGCCGAGAAAGCCCTGAAGCTGGCCGAGTTTGGCTGCGAGTGGATTCGCGATGCGGAGGACCCGGAAAGCCTGCCCGGCCGAGAACTGTTCGAACAGAACCTCGCCAAAATGATGGCTGCTGGAACAGCCTCCGGCGTGCAGAGCGGGCTGCTGCTGATTCGCGTGGACCGGCTGGGGCAACTGGCCGACCGGTTTGGAGCAGACCGGGCCGACGTCTTCGTGCAGCGTCTTTCGCAGGTGGTCCTGCGGGCCGTCCGCGACCAGGACCTGCTCTGCCGTTACAGCCGCGATACACTGGCCGTCCTGTTACCGGCGACGGAGACCGAAGAAGGCGTCCAGCTGGCCACGGCAGTGCGGGACAGCGTCCGTCAGCACCACTTCCGGCTGGAGGCCGACGGACCGGAGATTTTCGTCACCGCCAGCTTCGGCTTCACGCCCTGCCTGCCAGTCGACAATCCGGATCTGACACTCAATCGGGCCGGAGAGGCCCTGGCCCGCTCGGGTCGGCGGGGCCGGAACCAGCTGCACATTCACGATGGCAACCGGTTGCAGCAGTACTCCGCCTGACTGCAGCCAACCGTCGGCAGACTGTTGGTCGGCAGACGATTACTGACGGGAACTGCCGGGCGTGGCCGCTGCGGGACGGGGAGCAGCCGGCGTGAGAAACTGCACGTTGCTCACGATGCCCAGGTCTCGATTGTCGAGCTTTTCGATCAGCCCCTTCTCCACTGCAAACACGAACGAGACCTGCCGGCCATCGGGAGCGGCACAGAGGTAGAAGATCCACTGCATGTCGATCTTCCCGGCCCGGCCTTCTGCCGTCACCCGGTACAGGTAGCGGTCATCGCCTGTCTTCAGCTGTTCGGCCTTCGTGATTTCGACCAGCCGCTCTCCCAGTGATTCGCGAATATCAGCCTGGAACTGATCTTCCGCGGTATGACCGCCCGGCGCAGCCGGCGGAATGGGAGAAATGTTGCACTGGGCAATCAGACTGCCCTTGTCCAGCAGACGCAGCACAGCCACCGTGGCCGACTGATGGAAGATGTGCCAGTCCCGGTCGTAGTGGAAATACACATTCCACAACGAACGGAATTCAAACCGCATGGCTTCCGCGGCGGCATCGAGGGGAATCGCCGCCAGCGCGGCATCGGCCAGGGTGTCGGGGCTGCTGACCGGCTGCCGCTCCACTTTCACGGTCGCGGTCACATCCATACCCGGGCTGACAGCACCCACCGAACGCTTTTCCTTCTGGGTCAGCTCGACAGCCTTGATCAGCTTCCGGTTGAGGTCGAACAGATAGTGCCCGCTCAGTTCGAGTTCCGTCTGAGCACCATCAATCGCCCCTTCCAGTGTTCCCTTGAAGCTGACTTTCGCCACCTGCCCGCTGACGGAATCCAGAGTGCAGGTCAGGTCGCTCTTCAGCACGGCTTCCGTGCCGGTCAGGCACTGGGTCACCCAGCTGTCCGGCTGCCAGCTCTCGCCGATTTCCACCGCGGTCCGGGGCAGCAGCGGCAGCGTGGCGAGTACATCGCCCGGCATGCGGAGCAGTTCCCATTCACCATGTTCCATGGCCCCTTTGGGGGAATAGAACGTGATGCCATCCTGCTGGCCTTCGGCCACCACCAGATTGCGGGACTCCCGCAGGCGGGCCGAAGTGGTGTTGTCATCTACCTTGATGGTGCTCTCGGCCTGCCGGTAATCCCGCAGGGCACGCCAGTTACGGGCATCGCGACCGGCCGGCGGCAGCATCCGGGAGTAATAGACGAGCGTGGCCTTCACATCCAGCGGCAGGCTGGCCGCCTTGCCTTCACGAAGCGAAGTCTGCAGCGCGCCCTTAACCTGCACGGTATTACTGACCAGAAAGGCCTGACCGTCCTGTTCTTCCAGGGTGTACGTCTCAGCGGCTGTGACAGCCGGCACGAGAATGGTGGTCAGCAGCATGACGGCTGCAATCCACGCCAGAACACGACAGGGGCCAGCCAGCACATGCAGGCTGGCGGTGCAGATGGAACGGACGCTGGTGAAGGACATCATCCCTGAGTCTTTCTTCCTGCTGATGCCGTGGGTGCTTCTCCGGCAGGCGGGGCCGCAATGGATCGAAACCACATTCAGCAGAGGAATGCGGTCCCGTGCGGCACGTCCCTTCGGGAGGCAGCAAAAAACGACAGTTCTTCCGACAGACTCCAGCTGGAGCACTGCCGGCGGGGTGGCTGCTGATTCCTGTCAGCAGCCGTTCAGTCGTGGTCGCCTACCAACTCACCGCGATCAGCCATGGCCCGCGCGGTTTTCATGAAACCTTCGCAGTCGAGGCCAAGCTCGGTCAGCAGTTCGCCCCGCTCACCGTGCTCGATGAAGCGGTCCGGCAGACCAAGGCAGCGGATCTGATCCGTCCTCAAACCCGCCTCCGAGGCGGCTTCCAGCACGGCAGACCCGAAACCGCCGCGAAGTGTACCTTCTTCAACGGTTATCACAAACCCCGTTTCCTCAACCGCCCGCCGCAGCGTTTCCGTATCGATCGGCTTCACGAACCGGGCATTGATCACGCCCACCTGCAGCCCTTCGGTCCGCAGGCGACGGGCCGCTTCCAGGCACTCCGGCAGCAGCGTACCACAGGCCAGGAACACGCCATCCTCGCCCCACTCGATGATTTCCGACTTGCCCAGTTCCACCGGGGCCACTTCCCGCTCGATGCGGTCGGCCCGGGCCTTGGGATAACGCAGCGAGACCGGGCCACTGTGCGAGAGTGCGAACTCCAGCATCGGCTCGACATCGGCCGCATCGCCGGGAGCCATCACCACCATGTTGGGGAAGATCCGCATGTAACTCAGATCGAACACCCCGTGGTGCGTCGGTCCATCGGGGCCACAGAGGCCGGCCCGATCCATGCAGAAGGTGACCGGCAGATTCTGCAGAGCCACTTCCTGGAAGATCTGATCGAAACTCCGCTGCAGGAACGTGCTGTAAATGTCGACCACGGGCCGCATGCCGGCTTTGGCCATCCCGCCGGCAAAGGCCACGGCATGGCTTTCGCAGATACCCGTATCGAAGAAACGATCGGGGAAGTCGGCCCGAATGCCATCCAGCTTGTTGCCGGCACACATGGCGGCCGTCATCACCGCCACCCGCTCGTCCCGCTGCATGATACGGTGCAGCGTATCGCTCACCACGCTGGTATAGGCCGTGGAGGAACCCCCGCTGACTTTCACGATCTCGCCGTCATCCCGCCGCTGGAACGGGGCCGGAGTATGGAACGAAACCGGGTCCTCACAGGCCGGCTGGAAGCCGTGGCCCTTCTCGGTAAACACGTGCAGCAGCACCGGGCCGCGGACATCCTTCACCAGTTCCAGGTACTGTTCGAGCGACTGCAGATCGTGCCCGTCGATCGGGCCGATATAGCGGAAGCCCATTTCCTCAAACAGCATCCCGCCGTGCACAAACCCCTTGACGGCATCCTTGAACTGGCCGAGTGCATTCTCGACCGACTCGCCCACCACCGGCACCTTGTTCAGCAGCCAGGAGATGTCCTTCTTCAGGCCATCATAGAACGGGGCCACCCGCGCCTTGTCGAGATAGCTGGCCAGTCCACCCACCCGGGGGCAGATGCCCATCTTGTTGTCGTTCAGAATGACCAGCAGGTCTTTATCGAGCCCGGCCGCGTTGTTCATCGCTTCGAACACGATGCCGGACGGCAGCGCGCCATCGCCGATGACTGCCACCGATTTGCGTTCGTCCGGGCTGATCAGATCATCGGCCGCCTTCAGTCCCAGCACGGTCGAGACGCTGGAGCCGGCATGGCCGGTCACGAACAGGTCGTACGGGCTTTCCTGCGGGTTGGGGTAACCCATCAGCCCGCCACGGGTGCGGATGGTGTTGAACTCGTCAAACCGGCCCGTCAGCAGCTTGTGCGGGTAGATCTGATGGCCCGTATCCCAGATCAGCCGGTCGCGGGAGAAATCAAACACCCGGTGCAGCGCAATGGCCAGTTCGACCACACCCAGGTTACTGGCGAAGTGCGCCGGACGGGTCGAAACCACATTGCACAGAGCCTCGCGAATTTCGCTGGCCAGCTGTGTCAGCTGGGCCGGCTTCAGATCGCGAAGATCCGCGGGAGAGCCAATCTGAGGCAGAAGCTGAAATGTCATCAGTGATCTCTCTCCAGTACGAACTGCGCCAGCGACTTGAGCGGTCTGGCCCGTTCGTCTTCAAATACGGTCAGACACTGACAGGCCCGCTCAATCAGTTCACGAGCCCTGTCGCGGCTGTCCTCGATTCCGAGCAGAGAGGGATAAGTCAGCTTCCCCTGCCCGGCGTCCTTGCCCACGGCTTTTCCCAGCTGCTGCTCGCTGCCGGTCACATCCAGCAGATCATCAGCAATCTGAAATGCCAGCCCCACGCACCGGCCATACTCGTCCAGTGCATCAAGCAGCTGTGCATCGGCTCCACCGATGCGACCACCCATCGTCAGGGCCGACCGCAACAGCCGGCCCGTCTTCCGTTCGTGAATCCGCTCGAGTGTTTCCAGGTTCGGCACCGACTGCTGCCCGGCTTCCAGGTCGGCCACCTGACCGCCCACCATTCCACAATAGCCCGCCGCGGAAGCCAGATCGGCACAGCAGGCCGCTGCCGTGTCTCCAGGACAAATATCGCGGGCGAGAATCTCAAATGCGAGCGTCAGCAGCCCGTCGCCCGCCAGAATCGCCATCGCCTCCCCGAAGACCACATGGCTGGTCGGCCGGCCACGCCGCAGGTCGTCATCGTCCATGGCTGGCAGATCGTCGTGAATCAGCGAATAAGTATGCACCATCTCCAGGGCACAGGCCGCCGGCAATGCCGCTTCCGCCTTCCCGCCGCATGCTTCACACGCGAGCAGAGCCAGCACGGGGCGCAGACGTTTCCCGCCGGCCAGCAGGCTGTAAGCCATGGCTTCCTGCAACCGGGGCGGGCAATCGTCCTGTGGAGCCACGTACCGCTGCAGCGCGGTTTCCACCTGCTCCACATGGATCTGCCAGGAAGGTTCCGGGCGTGCGGCCTGCTTCGACATTCCACCTCCATGCGAAT
>JAGQPV010000452.1 GCA_020426545.1 Planctomycetaceae bacterium | reverse complement strand
CCGCTGCTGGTGAGCCGGTGAGGTTCCGGACCACCTGGAATGCCCGCTTTGGGCGAGCGGGACGGTCCGGTGTCAGTGGAGAATCCCGAGAGATGTTTGAGGTCGCCACGGATCCGGTGGCGGCCTCAGGGAGTCGATGCGATGTCCATGCCTGCCATCGGATATGCCATCCGTGAACAGAACCGGCCGATCCTCGATGATCCGTCGATCAATGCGGCTGAAATTACCTTCGAGCGGGCGAATGATCCGCTTCGAGTCGAGCGTTACGTCCGCGATCTGGAATTCGCGCATGTGAGCGTGCATGCCCTGAAGCTCTCTGTCTGCAGTCCCGATCCCCCGATTCGGCGGTATATGGATCAGCTCCACGATATTGCAGTGGAGAACGGAGCGGAGTCGATCAGCGATCATCTCGGCTTCACCCGGGACGGCAATGCCGGTATGGAGATGGGACATTTCGCGCCGCCGCCTTTCACGATGGCCGCACTCGATGCGACCTGCCGCAACATCGACGTCGTGATGCAGCGGTTCGGGTCGATCGGGTTCTTCGTCGAAAACATCGCCAGCCTGTTCCACTTCGAGGGAGAGATGACCGAGGCGGAGTTCCTGCGGCGAACGCTCTCGCAGACTGGCTGCGGCTGGCTGCTCGACGTTACGAACGTGTACGCCAACTCGGTCAATTTCGACTTCGATCCTTACAGCTTCATTGACGAAGTGATGCCGGCCGCCCGGCGGGTGCAGATGCATCTGGCCGGTGGATTTCAGGACGAGTCGACCGGAACCTACATCGACATTCACTCGCACCCGGTCCCCGGGCCGGTGTGGGATCTGTACCGGCATGCACTGAAGCTGGGACACGGCCGGACTGAGGTGGTGTTCATCGAACGGGACCAGAATTTCCCGGATGAGCACGGCTGGCGGGAAGAGGCCCGGACGGCGCGGCGAATCGCTGAAGAGGTCACGGGAGTCTACGCATGAAACGACCCATGCAGACAATGGGCGAATACCGGACGCAGATCACCCGCTTGACACATGCCCTGGCTCGGGCGCAGCACGGCGATATTCTCAAGGGGATGAACTCGGCCGGTGGAACAGCCCGGGTGAAGCTGTTCACCGACGGGAATCTCGACAAACGGTTTCTCAAACTGAAGGACCTGCTTGAATATGCGGCTGACGGATTTGAGGATCTGGACGACCGCATCGCCCGCTTTGTGCAGACCATGCCCCTGCAGCCGTACGACTCGAACTGCAGCGACAGTGAACGGTTTCTTGACTGGCTGTCTGCGGAGTACGCGCTGACGGACGGGGAGCGGGACTGCGTCACGTGCCAGCGGAGCCGCAACGCAGTCGAGCAGCTGGCCGAAGAGAACCGACTGCCGCACGTGCGGTTCCAGGAGATTTGCTCAGTATCGCCGGGGCTGGCGCCCGCGTGGGGGACCGAGGGCGTGGTGCTTCTGCACCCGAACCCGATCCATGTCGCCGCGACGTTTCACACACGGGAACTGCTGGACGAGGAGGACGACGTTCCGGCTTCCGTCATGTTCTTCCCGGTCGGCAACGAGGTGCGGACTGCGGTGCTCGAAGAGGAGGGACGGCGGATTGCAGCCGCTCTGAAGAACGCCGGGCCACTGCGGTTCGACGATCTTGCTGCTGTCGAGCCGTCGCTTGACCGCGAGACCCTGGTGGAGGTGTCCCGCGACCTCGCGGAGGTCGGACTCGCAGCGTTCGCATGAGGTTCTGGCCCTGCCGCCGGTCGCTGGGCAATCCCGCGCTACAGATAATCGCAAGTTCTGCGCCGTCTCCTGACCCGTACCCCTGTATCAAAACCCTTCGACTGGGACCGACAAACCGGCTGCACCGGGGAGGAGCGATGACTGCCTCGACGCCCCCGACACTGAACGCCCTCCTGCATGCTGCCGCGTCAGACGGATCACCGCCATCGGCGGAGAGCGGCCGGCTCACCATCCGTGGCCTGTGCCGCCGGTACAGGTGGCGACTGCTGGCAACCTACGCGCTGTTCAATGTCGAGAACCTGCTGCGGCTGGCACAACCGCTCATTCTGGGTCTGGCGATCAACGGCCTGCTCCGCAACTCTTATAGCGGGCTGTTCGTGTTTGCGGCCCAGCACCTGGCGCACATGCTGATCGGCACTATCCGCAAGGCTTATGATACGCGGGCCTTCACGGCGATCTACACCGATCTGGCCAGCGACCTGATTCTCGATCAGCGGTCGCAGAATATCGAGGTCTCACGGGTTGTGGCGCGGGCGGCTCTGGCCCGTGGATATGTGGACTTCTTCGAGGAGTACGTGCCCCTCGTGATGCGCGGCACGTATGGTGTGGCTGGCTCGCTGGCCATGCTTGCCGTGTACGACTGGAGGTTAATTCCGTACTGCGGTGTGCTGGTCATCCCGGCGCTGTTGCTGAATTCTTCCTATGCGCGGAGAACGCTCGCCGACAGCCGCGGGCTGCACGACCGGCTGGAACAGGAGGTGGGCGTCATCGAGCGTGCCGACCTGTCCGAGGTGCGAAGCCACTACGACGAAGTCGGCTACTGGCGGATCCGGCTGTCGGACGCCGAAGCAGCGAATTTCTGCCTGATGGAACTGTTCGTGCTGGCGGTGATTGCCGCGTCGCTGGTTCAGTTCTGCACCGGCGGACCGCAAACGGGTGACGTGTTCGCCGTGTTCCGCTACGTGATGATGTTCCTGATGGGAATGGACGTCGTGCCCCGCATCGTGCATCAGACAAGCCGGATGCGCGACATTGCCTCCCGCAGATAGGCCCCGCCGATCGCCGCCGCCACGGACTTTGATCCGGCCGCCGAACGCGGGTGCAGTGCACCGGACGCTCACGTTCGCCCGGGCCGCGTACTGCTGGTTTCAGAGCAGGCCCACGGGCGGCAGGAGCTGGAGGAGACTCTGCTGACGGAGATTGAAACCTGCCGCCAGCAGGTCCGCGGCGTGTTCGCCCGGGTCACCGCCACCGACCGCATGAAACGACCGCCACCTTCCTCCGCCACCCTTGGGAACGTCTGCTGATTCTGCTGAAACAGATGTTGCAGATAATTATAGGCTGGCTTCAGGGTTCTTCCGGGATCTTCGTGGCTAATTCAGGGGCGGTTTGGCCACCAACGTGTCAGGCCGTCATACGACATGTCTGCGTGATTCTCGTGATGTGCTGGAGAGGCTGGTCGCCACTCTCACTGCCCCAAAACTGCAGGCGGAAATTCAACTTGGAATAGGAAGGCTGAGAAATGTGTTGTCGGCCGAAGTGCCTGCAGCAAGCGCAGACTACGCAATAGCCAGTCGCGACTGCTACGGAGTAATAGCTAAATTAACGAGATAAATGCGTCATTTATACATGATGGTGCATATTATCGTCCGTGATCGTTGGGCCAGGTCTACTTTTTCGCCGCTTCACATGTGGATTACAGGAGACACTCGATTGAGTACCACTCTGCTCGTCCTGCTGCTGTCCGTCGCCCTGCTTGTCGCAGGGCTGGCCTGGCTGCGGAAGAACCGTCATCGGCGGGCTCTCGAGCGACTTCTTATGCAACTGCTTTCCCGCTGGAGGACCGCCCGTGAACATATTCAACACCCGCCTGATGCTGCTGACGATCACCCTGAGGATATTCGGCTGTAGCTCCGACTCGGCGGACGACGAATACCGCCGGCTGGTTGAGGACCTGTCGCGGCAGCAGGTCGCGCAGCAGGAGGCTCTGATCCAGCAGAGCCAGGATTTGACAGAGGCCTCGAAACAGCTGGTCGATGCCGACGCCACCGCCCGTCGGGAACTGAGCGAAATGCAGTCCCGACTGCAGCAGGAGTTTGCTTCCGGGCGGCAGAGCATCGATGGCCAGCGGCAGAAACTAGACAACGAACGCCGCGAAATCGCCACTCAGCGGCACCGCGATCCGCTGATCGCCACAGCCCTGCTGCAGACCGTTACGCTGATTGTCGCAGCCCTCCCGCTGGTGCTGCTCCTGCTGCTGATCCGGGCCACGCGGAACGAACCGGTGCAATTGCCGCTGGCGGAACTGCTGGTCGAGGATCTGGTGGCTGAGAAACCTCTGCTGTTTCCCGGGCCGGTCAGTCCGCAGCGAGCCCTGATTTCGCCCGATGAACCGGCTGAATCGCCAGACACGCCCGACGTCGGCGAGCCGTCTGATCGTCCGACTGGTTCTGATCCCGAAACCTGAACCATCACGAAGGAGAAACACATGTCACACATTGTTGAAATTCAGACCGAAGTTCGTGATCCGGTCGCTGTTCAGTCCGTCTGCAGTCGTCTGAAACTGCCGGCTGCCGTGCTGGGCAGCCACCGTCTGTTCCAGGGCAGCGTGGTTGGCCTGGGCGTCCAGCTGCCCGACTGGCGGTATCCAGTGGTCTGCGATCTGGCCAGCGGTCAGCTCCGCTACGACAACTTCGGTGGCAGATGGGGCGAGCAGTCGCAGCTCGACAGATTCCTTCAGTCGTACGCCGTAGAAAGGGCCCGGATCGAAATTCGTCGGAAAGGTCACACTGTTACAGAGCAGCAGCTGGAGGATGGATCCATCCGGCTGACCGTCAACATGGGAGGTGCCGCGTGACGAGCAGGACCATTGAGATCATTGTTTCCCCCGCCGGCCAGACCCGCGTGGAAACCCGGGGCTTCGCCGGCAGTGAATGCCGACAGGCCAGCGAATTCCTGGAGCAGGCTTTAGGCCAGCGGACCAGCGAACAGCTGACGGCCGAGTTCCACAGCGCGGCGAACACGACAACCGACGAACACCTGCGTCAGCAGGAATAGGGCCGCTTCTATCGACAACCTGACGTTCCGCATGGCCCGGTTTTCCGGGCCTTTTTGTTTCATGACCATCGACAGAGGGAGACTGCATGACGCTCAGCCAGAGACTTTCGGAATACATCCGGGCCTGTTTCACGGGCCTGTGGATTGAATCACACGAACATGCTGATGCCCTGCTGGAGATTGCCCGGCTGTGCCGCGAGGAACAGTGGCAGCTGGCCACATGGGATATCGACGCCGGGTTGAACATCCCCGGGCAGACTGAGCCTGCTGACTCGGGTGGAGCCGATCCGCTGGCGGCCATCCGGGCGGTGAAT
>JAGQPV010000451.1 GCA_020426545.1 Planctomycetaceae bacterium | reverse complement strand
GCATCCCGCGGGCTTTCAGGTCCCCCACAAAGGCCGCCACCGCGTGGTCGAACGGCAGCCCCACGGCCTGCATGCCATCCACCACGTTGAGGTTGTTGCCCTCGGCGTGCATGTCCCACACGCCCTGGTATCCCGCATGAATGGTGACGAAGCCACAGCCCCGTTCGCACAGCCGGCGGGCCAGCAGCAGCAGTTTCCCGATGGTTTTCGCCTGGCCGTAGTAGTAACCCCGCTTGCCCCGGCCCGATGCATTCCAGCGGCCTTTCCTGGCAAACCGGCCGGTGTCGTATTGAGCGAGGGTGGCAGGATCTTCGCGGGACAGGTCGAGTGCCTCGGCTACGCCTCCACCCAGCAGCAGTTCGAAGGCCTGCTTCCGCAGGTCGTCCATCGCGTCCAGCTGGCCAGTGGCATCGACCGTGCGGTTGAGTTTGTCCAGCTGGGCCAGCAGTGTCCGGCGATCATCGAACACGCGGCTGGCGGGCAGGTTCAGCTGCATGTCTTTCTGCAGGTCGCCGCCGGCCCCCGGCACAAACGGAGCAAAGCCGGAACCATAACTGCCCGTGGAAGACAGGTTTCCCCGGGCTGTGGGGCGGCCGATGTCATCGGCCACGGCTGTGGGGAACAGCACGGCGTTGGTCGGCATGCCGGTCGCGGGGCGGGTGGCACCCACCACGCGGGAGTAGTGCACGCCGATGTTGGTTTCGCGGGAATCCGGCCCCACAATCGGTTCGATGTTATGCCCGCCATTCCCGGTCTGAAAGGAGCGGACAATGGTCAGTTCGTCGGCCAGTTCGGCCAGCTGCGGCAGGTATTCTCCAAACCGCACACCGGGAATAGCCGTGGGAATGGTGCCCGTCATGGTGCGGATGCCGCTGGGTGCGTCGGGCTTGGGGTCGTAGGTTTCCAGCTGGCTCGGCCCGCCCTGCTGAAACAGAAAAATGACCGACTTGCCGGTGACGTGGCCAATCGCCTCTGCTGCTGCAGCCGCCCGGCGGGCAAACAGCGAAGACAGCGTCAGCCCGCCCAGAGCCAGGCTGCCCACCGAAAGCAGCTGGCGACGGTTCAGAGGAGATGATCCTTCGAAGACGCTGAGCATGGCTCACCCTGGTTCCGTGTGAGAGCCCGAGATCCCCTCGGGTTCTGGCGGTTGATCGGGCAAATGTCTCTGTGTATCAGCATGACTGGCGTGCGCTGCAACCTGCCAGCTGTGTTAAGGAATTGCCCACAGATCAGGATGGTTTCATGGAATTCGCGGATCGCGAGATCGCAGACTCGCGGGTCCAGTTCCTGTGGCAGGCCGGGCAGGTCGCATCAGTGTTGCTGCATGCGTTCAGTATAGCGAACGGGCACCGCAGCCGGCAATGCGGGTGTGTGGCGTTTTTGACCCGGCGGTCGGTCGGGCTGCGACCGGAAGAAAACTGAAGTGAAACCTGGTACCTGTGGACTGCGTTCCTGTTTATGATAAGGCACTGTACAGCAGCCTGTCCGTTCGGAATTTCCCGGCTGCTGAAACGGCGGATGTCTCGTGAATGCCTGCTGGTGATGGCTGCGTCCAGTCCCTGTGCCGCCGTCCGATGAATCTCTTCTGCTGAGCACATGGCCCATGAGTCGGTTGGTTCGACGGTTGGAACAGAATGCACTGGCTGCTGCTTCGTACCCGTGCCCAGGCTCCCCATCTGCTTCCTGTGGCCCGCTGGTTCTGCTGGCGGTGCTGTGCCTCGTGCCGGCCGCTGGTCTGATGGCGACAGCCGAAGCGGAGGAAAAGGCAGTGGCAGCGATTGGCGAACAGCCGCTGGCTCCGCTGCAGCTGTTCCTGAAGCAGCACTGCGGCGGGTGTCACTCGGGGGGTGCGGCGGAAGGCGGGTTCGAACTGAGCCAGGCCGGGCCAGACCTGACGGATGCCGAGACACTGCGCCGCTGGGTGCGGGTTCATGACCGGGTCCGGGCGGGCGAGATGCCACCCGCCAACGAACCCCGCCCGCGGGAAGCGGCAGTAAGTGGATTTCTCGCTTCGCTCTCCTCCACGCTGACCACGGCCGACCGGCAGCAGCGGGAAGTCGTGCTGCGGCGGCTGAACCGTGTGGAGTATGAGAACACGCTCCGCGACCTGTTCGGCATTCATGTGGATGTGCAGGGACTGCTGCCGGAAGATGCCTCTGCTGGCGGGTTCGATAACAACGGACAGGCGCTGGCCATTTCCACCGAGCTGATGCAGGCCTGCCTCGAAGCGGCCGATCTGGCGCTGGATGCCGCCTTCGGCCCCGAGAAGGAACCGAAGCGGGTCCACCTCAAATTCCCGCTGCGGCAGGATGTGGAACGCCACATCGGGAACCTGTTCCGCGATACGGAAGAGGGCGTGGCGATGTTCCATTCGGGGTATTCGCCTTCGGCGTTCCGCACCTTCATGGCCCGCGAACCGGGCACCTACCGGGCCAGAATTCAGGCCCGTGGTTTTCAGAGTGACAGCCCCGTGATGATGCAGGTGGAAGGCGGCGATGTCATCGTGCATCACCGGCCGTTCCGTGTGGTGGGCTGGTACGCCCTGCCGCCCGACCGCATGACCGTGGTCGAACTGAAAGAGCGGCTGGACAAATACGATACCTTCCACCCGAAACCCTACGGGACACCCAGTGGCACCCGCGAAAAGCATGAGTACCAGGGGCCGGGCATTCTGATTGGGGAGATTGAAGTCGAAGGCCCGCTGGAAGAATGGCCGCCACCCAGCCGGAAGCAGCTGCTGGGCGAGATCGATCTCACCACGGCTGGCCTGCCGGAAGCCCGGGAGATCCTCACACGGTTTGTGCCGCGTGCGTTCCGCCGCCCGGCGGATGAGGCCACGATCGCGCCATACCTCGCACTGGTGCAGCAGTCGCTGGAGCAGGGCCGCCCGTTTGAGGAGGCTTTACGCCTGGGCCTGAAAGCCGTGTTGTGTTCGCCCGAGTTTCTGTTTCTGCACGAGCCACCCACCGACGCCGGCACGCTCGACAGCTACGCCCTGGCCAGCCGGCTGTCCTACTTTCTGTGGAGTTCCCAGCCGGATGCAGAACTGCTGCAGAGCGCGGCCGATGGCACGCTTCAGCAGCCGCAGGTGCTGCGGGCACAGGTGGAGCGGATGCTGGCCGATGAACGGGCGGCGGAGTTCACGGCGAACTTTACGGGCCAGTGGCTCCGGCTGCGGGAAATCAATTTCACCGAGCCGGACGGCATGCTGTACCCGGAATACGATACCTACCTGCGTTATTCGATGCTGGAAGAAACCCGCCGGTTCTTTAATGAGATCCTCGGCCAGGATCTCAGCCTGCTGAACTTCGTCGATTCCGACTGGACCATTCTCAATGAGAGGCTGGCAAAGCATTACGACATGCCAGGCATCACCGGGCCGGAGTTCCGCCGGGTGGAGCTTCCGCCGGATTCCGTCCGGGGGGGCGTGCTGACCCAGGCCAGCGTGCTGAAGGTGACCGCCAACGGAACGAACACGTCGCCGGTGGTACGGGGCACCTTCGTCCTGGAGAACATTCTCGGGCAGCCCACTCCTCCGCCTCCGCCGGGTGTGCCCGCGGTGGAGCCCGATATTCGTGGAGCGACCACCATTCGGGAGCAGCTGGCAAAGCATCGCAATGTGGAGAGCTGCGCCTCCTGTCACCGGCAGATCGACCCGCCCGGCTTCGCCCTGGAAAGTTTCGACGTGGCGGGCGGTTACCGCACGTGGTACCGCAGCCTGGGTGAAGGGAAGCAGGTCAACCTGTATCTCCACCCCGACAGCCCCGTGCGGGTGCGGTATCGCCAGGGGCCTGATGTCGATTCGAGCGGCACGACCGCAGGCGGTACCGACTTCGCCGATATCCGCGATTTCCGCCAGCTGCTGCTGCAGAATCCCGATCAGATTGCCCGCTGTCTGACGGAAAAACTGCTCAGCTACGCCACCGGCCGCAGTATGGGTTTTTCCGACCGGCCGGCCGTCGAACAGATTGTGACGAAAGTCAAGCAGCGGAATTACGGTTTCCGCTCGCTGGTGCATGAAGTCGTGCAGAGCGAACTGTTCCACCGGCCATAACCGGCCCGCTGCTGTGATGGATACTCGTCCCCGCATCTTCTTTTCGGAAGAACCGACCGATGGCCCGACCTCTCTCCCGGCGTACCTTTCTGCGTGGCAGTGGTGTGGCCCTGGCCCTGCCCTTCCTCGATGCCATGACCTGCGGCACACGGGCCGCGGCAGAAACCGCCCGGCCGAAGCAGCGAATGGTGGCCATCAATGTGGGGCTGGGGATTCACACGCCCAACCTGTTTCCCGCGGAAGCCGGCCGCGGTTACCAGCTCACACCCTACCTGCAGCCGCTGGCCGACCTGCGGAATGAATTCACCTTGTTCTCAGGAGTGTCTCACCCCGATGTGGACGGCGGGCATCTGGCGGAGAAGTCGTTCCTGACAGCCGCACCGCACCCGGCCAGTGCCAGCTTCCGCAATTCGATCTCGCTCGATCAGTTCATCGCCGAGAAAATCGGCACGGAAACCCGCTACCCCTACCTGCCACTGAGTCTTTCCGGGCGGGGGCTGTCGGTCTCGCGCAGCGGCGTGGCGGTTCCGCCGGAAACCCGTCCTTCCATGGTGTTTGCCCGGCTGTTCCTCGAAGGCCGGCCCGATGAAAAGGCCCGCCGCCTGGCCGGGCTGCAGGATGGCCAGAGCGTGATGGATGCCGTGCTGGACCGGGCCCGCCGCATGCGGCAGCAGCTGGGCACCAGAGACCGGCAGAAGCTGGACCAGTACTTTCATTCCGTGCGGGAAACGGAAATCCGTCTGACCAAGGCCGAGGAATGGGAAGAGAAGCCCCGGCCGACGGTCGATGCGAAACAGCCGCGGGACATCGCCGACCGGACGGACATCATCGGCAAGGCCCGGCTGATGTACGACATGATGGCCCTGGCCATCGAAACCGATTCCACCCGCGTGCTCACGTTCTTCAAGAACGGCATCAACGCCGTGCCGAAAATCTCCGGCGTGAAGAACGACTACCATAATCTGTCGCACCACGGCCGGGACGACGACAAACTGGCCGAACTGGCCGTGATTGAACTGGAACAGATTTCCGCCCTGCGGGACTTCCTCAT
>JAGQPV010000450.1:4889-5125 GCA_020426545.1 Planctomycetaceae bacterium | reverse complement strand
GAAAAACAAAAAATAGAGATAATCATTCTCAATGTTCGCCAGGAAACCTGCCGATTCGTTCCCGCCTGCCTGCTCCGCCGGTGCGTCGAACTGATTTCGTTCGTGTGGAACACGGCCAGGAATTCACGGACAGAAACCAGAAGTCAGGAATCGGTATGTCGGCTTCCTCTGCTGCTGCGCGTCTCCAGACTCCGTCCACAGGACAGCCGGCGATTGAAATGGAAGCGGTGGACTGC
>JAGQPV010000450.1:0-4872 GCA_020426545.1 Planctomycetaceae bacterium | reverse complement strand
AGTGTGGCAGTGCCGACCACCGCACCGTGCTGATTGCTTCCGACTCAATCACCGGGCTGGGCGGGAACTTCCGGGTGGTGGAGTGCGAAAGCTGCGAATTCGCCTTCACGAATCCCCGCCCGACTCCGGCTTCGATCGGTCAGTTTTATCCCGAGGACTACGTACCCTACCAGGCCCGCGAACAGGCAGCTGGCGTGCGGAGCCGCTGGCGGCACCTGCTGGAGCAGAGCGTCCTGCAGAGCAAGTTTGGCTACCCGGTGCCGGATGGCAAGACCGTCTCCAGCCTGCTGACAGGCATTGGTCTGCGGACATTCCGTCGCAGTCGGCAGCGGCAGTCATGGGTTCCGTGGCGGGCCCCCGGGCGTCTGCTGGATTTCGGCTGCGGCTGCAATGGATTCCTGGAAGAGATGCGTGGGTTCGGCTGGCAGGTTCAGGGCCTGGATATGTCCCAGGTGGTAGCCGACGACATGCTGGAACGGACCGGCATTAAAGTGCATGTGGGCACGCTGCCGCACCCCGGCATCGAAGCGGAATCATTCGATGCGGTCACCATGTGGAATGCTCTGGAGCATGTGCACCAGCCACGAGAAACCATTCGTGCGGCGGGCGAGGCGCTGCGACCGGGCGGGCTGCTGGTGATTGGTGTGCCGAACTTCAGCAGCTGGGCCAGCGAGAAATTCCAGCAGTACTGGAACGGGCTGGAACTGCCCCGCCATCTGAACCACTTCGCGCCCCACACGCTGAGCAATATGCTGGAATCCGAAGGGTTCCGCATGCAGTCGCTGGACCATATTGCCCGTGTGGGCTGGGTCCGGCGTTCGGCCAGGCGGGCGGCGAAGGCCGGCTGGGGCTCTGCCCTGCTGCGGGCCGCACAGTACAAGCCGGTCGGTATCCGTCTGGCTGACCGTGCGGAACGCCAGGAGCGGGGCTGCTTCATTCGGGCTGTGGCGGAGAAAGTCTGAAGCGGGGCTCAGTTCAGCGGCTGAGAAGCCGGTTTAATCACCAGTTCCGGCACGGATGCCCTCGGAGGCAGGCAGGCGACCATCAGCACGGCGGCCGCCACGTCTTCCGGCTGGAGGATGCGTGAGCGGTGTTCATCGGAAACTGGCTGCGGGCGGTGGTCGAGAATGGGCGTTTCGACTTCACCGGGGTAGACGCTGGTGACGCGAATGCCGTGCTTCTGCTCTTCCAGCTCGACCGTGCGCCCCAGGGCCGCCATGGCGAATTTGGAGGCGGTGTAGGCACACCCGCCCAGTTCGCTGGCCCGGATACCGGCCACCGAGCTGATGTTGATAATCAGCCCGCCGCCGCGCTCCCGCATGGAGGGGACCACCTGCTTCATGCAGTAGAACGCCGCGGAGGCGTTGATCTGCATGATGCGGCCCCAGTCTTCGATGGAATGGTTGGCGAAGGCCCGGTTCGGCACATTGATGCCGGCATTGTTGATCAGCAGATCGACCGGCCCGCATTCGCTGGCAACCGTCTGAAACAACTGCTGGACGCTGGCGATCTCGCTGACGTCGGCCGTCAGGGGAGTGATGCGGCCCGGAGTAACGGCCCGCGAAGCGGTTTCCTGCAGCGGGGCAAGCCGACGGCCGGTGACCACCACGTGGCAGCCCTCCGCTGACAGGGCGATCGCGCAGGCAGCACCGATTCCCGAGCCACCGCCGGTAATGACCGCCACCTGTCCCGAGAGGCGATGTGTGGCACTGGCTGGCATGAAGACACTTTCTGAGAGAATCCGACCGGTGCCATTGCACGGGCTGGTCACTGCACGGGCTGGTCATTGCACCAGTTGGTCACCGTACCGGCGGAATCGTGCGGGGGACGACTGGACTGCGGCTACTGGGGACTTCTGCTGCGGGTGGTTGCTCCCGGCGACTGCTCAGGCGTCCGCTTTCTCCGCGGGGGGAGATTCCTTGAGCAGCGCGACTGCTTCTTCGCGGGAAGAAACGATCGGCCACAGCCGGTCAAAATGTGAAATCTCCAGAATTTCCCGCCCGATGGCGGACACATGGCACAACACCATCCGGGAATTCTGTGCGTGCAACTGGTTCCACAGGTGTCGGAGAGATTCCAGCATCAGCGAGCCAAAGTAATCGACGTGGGCGAAGTCCACGACGGCTCCCCGCAGGCCGGGTCTGGCAGCCTGGTCAGTGACCTGTTTCATGGAATCCACTATCTCCGCTTCCGCCAGGCTGCCCGCATTCTGATTGATTGTGATCATCAGAATATCGTCGCTGAATTCGCCACTGAAGATTTTCTTCATCAGCATCACCAGCTTTCCAGAGTGCCCGGTGCAGACCTGGCAGCTCTATTTGGCCCCGCTTCGTATCCCCGCATTCAATCAGCAGTCGCAGCAGAAGAAGCCGTCTGCCAGAGGCAGAAGCTGCCCCCCGCAGGCCGCACGATTTCGGCGAATCTCCGGTGGAATTTCGTCCCGGCTGCGGGAATCGATCTTACCTGAGGTGATCCGGGGCATCCATGGCACCGAATCTCTGCCGCGGCGAACCGACAGCAGCGTTCAGACTGCGGAATCGTTTTCTGTTTCCGCCACATCCCTGGAACATTCGTCGTCCTCATCCTCTCTCGGATCCTGAGCCTTGACCTCCTTTTTGAGAATGACCTCGTTCCCGCTGGGGCCGAACTCGACGGAATTCATGAAGGTCCGCATCAGCAGCAGCCCGCGGCCGCATGGACGATCCAGGTTCTCCACCGCCGTCGCATCGCGGAGAGTGGAGGGATCAAAGCCCGGCCCCTCATCTCGAATGCTGAAGACGCATTCCCTGCTCGACAGCTGGACCTTCAGATGGATGCGGCGACTGCTCCACGGCTCCTGTTCGGAACGGGCTTTGGCCAGGTCATAATAGGCGGCATGATCCTGCTCCCGCAGATCGGAGCTGACTTCGAGGTTCCCGTGGTAGTAGGCGTTGACCAGCGCCTCTTCCAGCGCCACGCTGACCCGCAGACGGTCGGCCTCGGGAATCAGCCGCATTTCACCGCACATATCCTGCATGTACTGCACGGCAGCCGGCAGCAGAGTCAGGTCGTTCTCCAGTTCGAACTGCAGCTCGCGGGACTTGAGACGCGTCATCAGACGGGAAAAGTTCCGGCGTTTGTCCGCGGAATTCAGAACTCGCTCCACTGTTTCCACCAGATCGAACGACAACTGCCGTTTGGAGACATAACTGGCCGCTCCCTCCTGCAGGGCCTGCACCGCCAGTTCCTCACTGCCCCGGGCGGTCATCAGAACCACCGGGATCAGCGGATAGGACTCCCGCACCGCCTGCACCAGCTGCAATCCATCCATGCCCGGCATCTGCATGTCGGTCAATACCAGGTCAGGCAGATGCAGTTCGATCTGCTGGAGAGCGTTTTCCCCGTCCTCGGCGAACATCACTTCCCAGGACGGATCTCGCCGCAGCAACCCGCCGGCAAGGCGACGGTCCATCGTGGAATCGTCAACGACCAGGATCCTGACCACAACCCACTCCTTTACTGTAGTTGAGACAGTCCGCCCGCCCTCACGATGAACAGGGAATGCGACAGAGCATTTCGAAACAGAATTTTCTATGCAGAGTCTAGCCCTGATCCACCGGCAAAGCAGGCTTTTCCCTGCTCAGCAGCGAAAGAACGCTGAGCGGAGCGGTGACCTGGTCTGCCCACAGGCATTTTCCGAATGGTCTTTCGACCGGATCTGACAGACTCCCCGCGACCGTCAAAATCCGAAATGGCCGGCTGATCCTATTCTATACCCTCAACTGAAACTGCAGGATGAAGAAATGATCATTCATCGACGACACTGAGGTATGAGGAAATTTCCGGCAGCAGCCTCGAGATCGAACTGATGAGTGCATTGGAGCGTTCCACCAGCTGGCTGGAATCGCCCTTTCTGCAGCGTTGCTCCAGCTCTTCCGCCTGCAGGGCGGTCTGGCCGACACCAAATGTCAGCAGAGCCCCCCGCAGCGTGTGAGCTGCCCGCCCGCATTCCTTCAGATTGCCCTGACGGGCGGCCTCCTGCAGATCGTCGGTTCGCTGCTGGCATTCCTCGAGGAAAACCTGAACCACTTCCTTCATCAGTTCGCTGTCCCCCCCCACGGCCCGCATCGCCTGATCCCAGTTGACGTCGTCGTTCAGCCCGTGCTGCTCATCGGCGGGTGAAGAGGGCACTGCCGAAGCAGGCCCTGATGACAACTGCGAGTCAGAGGAAGCTGTCTGTTCCGGTGCTCCTGCAGAATGAGAACCAGGTTCAACCCGCGAGTTCTCGCTGTCCGCCGCAACCGTGTCTCCGGAGGTGTCCGTCGTCTCCGGTGTTTTCTCTGCGGAAGTAGCGTCCGCAACTTCTTCCGTTGTGACCTCGACCGGTTTCTGAAACTCGCGGATTGCAGCCCGCAACTCGGCGGCCCGCACCGGTTTGGCCAGATACCCGTCCATGCCGGCTTCGAGACAGCGTTCTCTGTCTCCCTTCAGCGCCTGGGCCGTCATCGCCACAATCGGCACGTGGTCTCCGGTTGAACGTTCGCGGCGACGAATCTGCCGGGTGGCTTCCAGGCCATCCATCACCGGCATCTGCACATCCATCAGAACCAGGTCGTACTTCGAACGGCGGACGGCCTCGACAGCTTCCTGCCCGTTACAGGCCACATCGAGATCGTGTCCATCCCGGTTCAACACGCCAAGGGCCAGTTTCTGGTTGTAGACGCTGTCTTCTGTCAGCAGAATTTTCAGCGGCTGCCATTCGATGTCCCCGGGCTCAACCGCCTGACGCTGATCGGTCAGCTCGGGAGATTCGCCACAGAGCATGGCCAGCAGGGTATCGAACAGTTCGGACTGATTCACCGGCTTGAGCAGCCAGGCCGACACGTTGACTGC
>JAGQPV010000449.1 GCA_020426545.1 Planctomycetaceae bacterium | reverse complement strand
GTCGGCCTCGGGCTGTGTGGAGGATGGCTCTGTCATTGCGGTTTCTCCTCTCCCGCGGCGATGGCTGCGGAGTCTGCTGCTGTCTCCCGCGCACCGGCGGCGTTGTCGGTCACTTCACGGCGGACCGGCGGCAGCGGTGCCCCGGGCGGATACAGGCGGTAAATCACCACGGCTTCCGCGGCTTCGTTGGCTGCCGGATACTTCTCGCGGGCCAGCCGCACAGCCCGGTCGCGGGCATTGTCGTCGCCGCGAAACTTCTCATACAGCGCGTGATACTTCTCCGCCTGTTTGGTCTCGCCCAGCTCGCGGTAGATCAGGCTCAGGTTGTAGTGCGCCGGCACGTTTTCGGTATCCAGCGTGCGGGCATGCTCCAGGTGACCGATGGCCTCTTCCAGCAGTGCCTTCCGCCGGTCCTCGTTGGCTTCACCCCGCAGGGCCCGGGCCTGGTCGAACAGCGTCAGCCCCAGCAGGTTGGACAGGCGGTAATCCTTACGGAAGTCGAACCCGCGGGCCGCCCATTCCGCCGGAGGCGGACCCAGCAGCGAACGCAGATTCCCGGCAGCGGCTTCGAGGTCGCCCTGTTCCCGCAGAATCTGTGCGGACAGCCACGCAGCGACCCACGGTGGTGGTGCCGGGTCGAAGCCCGCCGCGCGGCCAATGGCGGCAGTCGCCTCATCCAGCTGGCCTTCCCGGTACAGCACTCGAGCCAGGTTCAGCGGGCCATCGTACCGGCCCAGCCGTTCGACTTCCGTGAAGGCGGCCGCGGCCTGCCGCAGTTCGGCACTGCCCTTCAGAAACAGGCCGATGCCGTAATCATTCCACCGCTGCCATTCCGGAATCTCGGAGGGTTCGTTCTCGACGGTTCCTGTGCCACCGGCCACCGGCAGGGTGATCGAATCGCTGGCCAGCAGCGTCAGCGGAAGTTGTGGCAGGTCGAACGTGGCGGGCGTGCCGGGCTGGCCGTTCTCACCGGGCGTGCCTTTGATCAGCCCGCGGTACTCGGTATCGCCCTCGCGGAACGCGGCCGCCATGAACCGCATGAAAGCCGCATCGAACTTGCGGTAATACAGCTTCGCTTCGACTTCCAGCGGCTGCTGCTGATCGGCCGGGACATCCAGCCGGTAATGCACCGTGGAACCCGCGCCAGGCGGAATCTGGTGGTCGTACAGTTTGACGAAAATATCCTGCGGGTTGCGGCGTTCGATCCGGTTGCCTTCCCGGTCGACCACGAAGCCATTCACAAAGTGCGACCGCGGATCGACCTTGCCTTCCTCGTCCCGCCGCCCGCTGATGACCAGCACCTCGTCGCCGCTCCGCACGGTGATTTCCAGCCAGATCTGGTTGGAATCAATCGTGCCCTGCGTGAAGTGGTGGCCCAGCTTGAGCGTACGGATCACGGTTTCCAGCAGGTAACTTTTCCCCGGTTCCAGCTCGGGCACTTCGGGCCGCAGCGGTGCGTGCAGCCTGCCGTCGATAGTGGCTTCCTCCCGCACACCGAACAGATCGACCCGCAGCGCCCCGTCGAGGAACTTCCGGTGTTCCTCCACGGCCTCGTCGAGGCCCAGCATCCACGGGATGGCCGTATTGGCCGCGGGGAACAGATGATCGTGCACGGAGGGCACGCCATCGGCCGTGAAGCGGCGGGCGGCGAAATCGTCCGACTCCCG
This sequence comes from Planctomycetaceae bacterium, assembly GCA_020426545.1. GTDB lineage: Bacteria > Planctomycetota > Planctomycetia > Planctomycetales > Planctomycetaceae > JAGQPV01. The sequence goes on along the minus strand of JAGQPV010000449.1, from coordinate 3,482 downwards.
CAGCGGCATGTGGCAGCTGGCACAGTTCTCTTTCGCGTGGTCGGGGAAGTAGAAGCTCTGCGAACCATGACCGGAGACACCGCTGAGCAGGAAGGAATCATAATGGTTCTGCCCGCGAACGAAGGTATCGTAATGCGTCAGCTCGGCGGGCAGACTCACCTTGTGACAGGTCGAGCAGAACTCGGCCGCCCGCGGCCCTCGATGGAAGGGTTTGAGATACGTCTGCTTGTGGAAGGCTGGCTTGGCCAGGATCAGCTGGTGGCTCAGCCAGCGGAGCAGCGGGTTGGTGCTGCGGGCAAACGGGTACTGCGGCGGGTCGGCAATGGTGAAGGCACCGTTCCCGCGGGTGCTGTCCACGCTGACCATCGCATGGCACACCGTGCAGGTGATGCCGGCGGTGGCTGTCGGGTCGTGGACGTCGTCGAACTCGGGATCATCGAACCGGCCGGACAGGAGCGGCACCGGGTCATGACATCCCGCGCACCAGCGGCTGGCGATCAGGTTGCCATCGCGCCGGAGAATGGACTGCCGGGTTTCGCGAATGCTGGCCAGGTAGGCCGGGTTATTGAACGAACTCAGGTGGTGCACGCTCTGCTTCCAGCGTTCGTGGACGCCGGGGTGACAGGTCAGGCAGTCCTGGTCCTGCATCAGATGTTCGGCCGGAATGCGTTCGCCATCGATGGACTGCGTGAGCGCCGGCAGAAACTGAGTGGGCGTGGCGGCCACTTCCACCACCGGCAGGGCTCCCCTCCCCTGCCCGTGCACGCCGACAACTCCCGCGATGGTCATCGCCGCCAGCCCGCCATAAGCTGCGGCCAGCTTCCACTTCAGCCGGGGGCCGGCCAGCCGGTGCAGCCAGTACAGCCACACACTCAGCGGCACCAGGGCCAGGTGCAGCCAGTACACCACCGCGCGGGACTGCGGCTGGTTGACCTGCGGCAGACCATCGAAGCGAATGAGCAGCAGGCCCGTCAGCACGACGCCCAGCGAGGCGAAGAACAGAAACTTGCCCACCCGCACCGCCCGCCAGTTGGGGTGATTGGCCGCCAGCCGCCAGTGCAGCACGCCGAACGTGACCAGCGGCGGAATGAACAGCAGGCCCAGCAGCAGATGCCCGAGGAACATTCCGTGGTACAGCGGCGTTTCCAGATTCTGCTGCCTGAGCCAGCCCAGCAACGTTACCCCGCCCAGCCAGATTGAGTTAAGCCCCAGCAGCGCCGCCAGGGCGAACACCACATACAGCAGCCTTCTGAGACCGGGCGAAACTGGCGAGACAATTACAAAACGGGCCGCTGGAGGAGGGGCAGCCGGCGGAGCAGACGAAGGCGAAGCAGTCGAAGCCGTGTTATCGGTGGCGCGATCGGGGCGCATGAAGTCAGTCTTTCCCGGTGCGGAATGTGTCAGACATGAAACAGCCCGTTGTCGCGCGGAAGACTGCCGGACACAGCGCAGCGGCCGACGGCTTCTCGCTACAGGCTGCGCGACAACAACACGCGCCGGCCAGAGCAGACAGCAGTCAGACCACGCTGAATCATCCGGCGAAAACAGCACCGCGCAGACAAACGGGCGGACCGTGTTTCAACCGGAATGGCAGCAGGACAGACGGGCACAGTCGAACTGGTGCCTGTCCGGAAATCCTTGTCACCCTGCCACGGCTTATGCCTGTATTTCAGGACTGCCAATTGCGGTTGGGGTGACACGAAGTTTCTGGACAGCTTCTCAGACGACCGGGCACTCGGGAGGACGCTGGACCTGTTCCGGATAGCCTCGCAGGCCGGCGGCATCTGCAGAGAGCGGCAGGCTGCGAGCGGGCAGGGCCATCACGGGCAGGCCGGTTGCAGTTGCCAGGGAGGCTTCCACGGGAGCCGGCCAGGTCAGCACGGCTGGCAGGGGCGCGGGCCACTGGCCGGAACGGGAACGGCATTGCGGCCCGGAACAGGGAGTGGCTGGCAGGTGCTGATTGCCCTGCCCTGTCAGCCGGGGCCCGGAGGCAGCCGTGTGCTGCAGCGAGTCGCCAGCCGGCATTCCGCTGTGGGCCGCCGGCGCGGATTGACGGCCGTGACTTCCCGCCGACCGCGCCAGGTAATCACCGCAGGTGGCCCGGGCTGTTCCCCCACTGGCGACAAGACACACCACGACCGCGGCGCAGCCGGTGAGCCATACCCGAGCGAAAGATCGGGGGGATTGCGGTTGCTGGGTTTTCAGGGGGCAGCGGTGCATGGCGGCAGCAGGCTCCAGCAGAAAGAGCTGCTGATTCTCGATTCCGAACAGAAGGACCAGCACGGAGGCGACGGCTGGCCCGGGTAGAGATTGCTGCCGTTATTGTGCGGCATCGCCGGTGGAAGAATCAACCCCGGCGGCGGGCGGTCCGTCAATCAGGGTGACCTTGCCGGCCTGGTCCACGCGGAACAGACTGCGGGCGTGCGGGTCGGCAAGGTACAGCACGTCGTCCGCAGCGGTCAGGCCCACGGGCCGCACGAAGGGCTTGCCGGTCTTCCATAGTTCGGGCGTGCCGTCTTCGGCCAGCTTCCACAAGCCGGCGGAGTAATTGTCGGCAATGTAAATCGTGCCGGTCTTCGTGATCGCCAGGTGCTGGGGAAACTTCAGCGGCCGGCCGGTCACCACGGGTGTCACGGTTCCGTCGGGTGCCATCTTCCGCACCTGGGGAGCCAGGGCGGTGGCCACCACCAGACTGCCGTCTTCCGCGAAGGCCATGCCCCGCACACCGGCATTCCGGGCGACTTCCACCGGTTCCCCACCAGCGGCCGGCACCTTCCATACCCGGCGGGTTTCCAGGTCGGAGACGTAGATCACTCCTTCAGCATCCACGGCCAAAGCCGCGGGAATGCCCAGTTTGCCGTCGGTCAACGGCTGCGGTTTCGCATCGGCATCGAAGCGGTAAATCTCGCGGGTCGCTGAGTCGCCAGCCAGCAGCCGGCCGTCCTGATCGATGGCCAGGCAGCGGACGGCGTTCAGCGGCGTGCGGAACTTCTTCGAACCGCGAAAGTATTCGCGGCGGGTTCCCTCGCGAATCTCCCAGATGCCGGGCAGCTTCAAGTCGGCCACATAGATTGTGCCGTCATCGGCCACCGCCACGGCCAGCGGGTACTGCATCGGCTCGGCCGCCAGGCAGTCGTCCACACAGGCCAGCAGGCAGAGGACTGCCAGGGCGATCAAACGGGAAGTGGGACACTGCACGTTCATGGCTGATATTCCTGTCGCCGGAGTTGCCGGCGTTCGCTTCTGCTGTTGTTCCGGCAGGCACGCCCTGACGTGAGGAAGGACGAGTTCTTCTTCCGGTAGGTCAGGCTGTGCCTGACGTCTTTTCTCAAGAGTCAAATTTCTTCAGGCCATGTTTAATCTGACTGGCTGAATCTTATCCTGCATTATCTGAAATCAAGAATTCGTCAGGCACAGCCTGACCTACAGGACAGGGCCTTTTTCCTCTGCGTCTCTCTGCGATCTCGGCGGTGAATCTCTTC
>JAGQPV010000044.1 GCA_020426545.1 Planctomycetaceae bacterium | reverse complement strand
GCGGACGTTGTATTTTACCGCGAGCTGGAAGCGCGAGACGAGCTGAACATTAATCTCTTGGGTGCAGAGGTGGGCGCTTCTGATCTTCACCGGCTTGCAGACCGTGTAGGGGACGTCCTTGTAGCAGGTGTCGTAGACCGTGCGCTGGCAGGTGACGGGCACCTTCTCAACGCAGTGATCGTAGACGGTCATGGTGTCGCAGTATTCTTCCTGGCACCAGACAACATCTTTGACGGTTTTGTAAGACGTGCAGCATGCTTTCGCATTGCAGTAATCGCCGCACGGGGCGCAGGCTGGTGTCGGACAACAGCGGTAGCGGCGAGCGCCGCACATTCCCGCATCTGATTCGTTCGTTCCAAACCCGGCGACAACCAGCAGTGCCGCCAGGGCGGAGCCCCACATCTTGTGTTTCATGGCGTCAGTCTCTCTCTTTATTCAACAACCCTGGGATTCGAAGTGATCTGCCGAAGTTGTCGTCATCAGCATCTCTCAAGCGTCGTTGCCGATCGTCCTCAAGGACTTCTGATCTGGCCGACAGCAAAGTGGATGACGGGAACTTCGTGATCGTCTCTTCTTTCGTCGACTCCCTGACCCGAATTGCTTCAGCAACATGGGCACTCTTCGTGGCTTGCCTCACTTTCCATAGTGCTGAACCCCGGACGACCGACACCACTGACAAATCCCTTACAGGGAAACTCGCTCAAGACTGACAGTTGACGAAAGTGGCGCATGCCGGTGGTGAAATCGGGGAATCCCGCATCATGCATCGACGCCTCATAACCCGGCTCTGAATCACGAGTGCGAGAATCCACACCAAACGCTCGCCGCCGAAGGCTGCTGGTGGTAAGGTGACCCCCATCGTCAAACTCAACGTGATTTAGCGAAAATACCACCTTTGCTGATCCTGCCATTTTCCGGGTCCCCATGATCGCAGCCTGTTCCTTACACGGTTCACTGGCAAACAAAGGGGGATTCATGGAACCTGTGACTCGACCTTCCGGAGAACCGGCAGGCTCAACATGACCTCGTAAAGCATCGATGGGAGATACTGAATGAAGTACGCGATCTGTCAGGAATTATTTGTCGACTGGGACTGGGAGCGACAGTGTCGGTTCATTGCAGAAACCGGATACACGGGGATCGAGGTCGCTCCCTTTACGTTGGCGTCCCGCCCTTCAGACATCTCCGCTGACCAGCGCGCTCACTTGAAATCTGTGGCGACAGATCATGGTCTTGAGATCATCGGTCTGCACTGGTTGCTGGCGAAGACGGAAGGATTGCATCTCACGACCTCCGATCCTGGCACGCGAGAACGAACGATTACATACCTCAATGACTTGACCGACCTGTGTGGTGACCTCGGTGGAACTGTGATGGTGTTCGGATCACCTCAACAGCGCAACCTTGAAGAAGGTGTTTCACTCGAACAGGCCTTCGACAATGCAACGACACTCTTCCAGAAATGTTTGCCCCGGTTCGAAGAGCGCGGCGTCACACTTTGCATGGAACCATTGACGACCAAAGAGACAAATTTCTGCAACACCTGTGCTGATGCAAAAAAAATCATAGAAAAAATTGGACACCCGAATTTTCGTTTGCATCAGGATGTCAAAGCCATGTTGAGTGAGGAGTCATCGATTCCGGAACTCATTGTTGAGTTCGCTGACATCACGAAACACTTTCATGCAAACGACAGCAACCTGATTGGCCCCGGGATGGGTGAGACGGATTTCATTCCCATCTTCGATGCATTGAAGCGGACGAACTACGATGGTTGGGTCTCGGTCGAAGTCTTCGACTATTCACCCGGTGCGGAACGCATCGCGCGGGAGAGTCTTGAGTACCTGCAGGACGTGCTTGCCCGCGTCACCGCATGAGGTCGCGCACCGGGCAGCAGTCGCGCGGCGCAAACGGCGAATGACTGAAAAAAGCCTGTCTGCGCAGTGTTTCCGCGAGAGGCGACTGATCGCAGCGGAAGGATTTGCCGCGGGGAAAACAACCGCGCGCGTGCCTCAGCGCTGCTGTTCTGCAGGCCGTGGAGTGCCATTTCGTCCTGCAATTACAGATGAAAAGGCTTGCAGAAAACAATTAAGCGCTTACGATGATCCGCATTCGTGCGGGTTGGAACTGCAGTTGCTCGTCTGATTTTTCAGACGGGCAGTGAGTGAATCAAAGACGATTCGCAAAGCGGCAACAGCCCGGCACATCGCCTGTCACGGTTGATGGGTTGACTGGTTCTCTCGTGTGGATCCTTTGCCTCGCAGACAGCCCGGTGCCAGCGGCAAGGCAGCCACTCGAATGGCTCTGTAGGGAGGAGTGACGGTGGCGAAGAAGAAGTCAGCGACCACTTCGGCAGCCACGAAGAAGGCCGCCCCGAAGAAGAAGGCGGCTGCGACGAAAGCCGCAGTGAAGAAGAAGGCCGCTTCGAAGAAAGCGGCAGTCAAGAAGGCCGCCCCGAAGAAGAAGGCAGCCGCGAAGAAGAAGGCGGCTCCCAAAAAGGCCGCCGTGAAAAAGACGGCGGTGAAGAAGAAGGCTGCACCGAAGAAAGCCGCAGCAAAGAAGGCCGCCCCGAAGAAGAAGGCAGCCGTGAAAAAGAAGGCGGCTCCCAAAAAGGCAGCCGTCAAGAAGGCTGCGACTCCGAAAAAGAAAGCGGCCCCGAAGAAGAAGGCCACTAAGCGCACAGTGAAGAAGTCGTCCTGACATCCTTCCACTGATTTGACGGGAAGGCTGCGGCCACCCGTTTCGGGGCCACTGATGACACAACAGGTGAAGGGGCGGCTGACGATTCGTCAGTCGCCCTTTTTGTTTGGGTGTTCGTCTTCTGGCGGACTCTGTCATCCTGCCGAAGCCTGGCATTCTTTCGGAATCCCGTGCAGAATCTGTGAGAGTCAACGTTGTGCGAGCAGGCTGCGGCTGTAGTCGACTGTCCGCAGTTCCTGCTGCCGGCTCGTACTCCAGCCGTCATCCGCCGCGTCTGCAGGGGATGTTCCAGGGACACCTTCGACAGAGAATCGTCCCGCTGCACTCTGCTGACGACGCAACTTCCCGAATGAGAAGGCCAGCCCATGTACTCCACGTTTCGAATCGCTGCTGTTCGAAGAATGCCAGCGGGCAGGAAGGCCTGGTTCGCGACGGGTTTCGCATTTCTGCTTCTGCTGCTTCCGCAGACTGCTCGCTGCGGGCAGATCACCATGCATCTGCGTTCGCAGAGCGAAACAGCGGAAGGCTCGGGTCGGTATCATGTGCTGACGAAAGCGCAGCAGTGGGATCCCCGGAAGACCGCTGTGATTGTGTGCGACATGTGGGACAGGCACTGGTGCCCGGCTGCAACGGCCCGCACCGCGGAAATGGCCCCGCGGATGAATCAGGTACTGACCAGCGCCCGCAACCAGGGAATGCTGATCATCCACTGCCCGAGTGGCACGATGAAATTCTACGAGGGCACTCCGCAGCGCAAACTGGCGCAGCAGGCACCGCCCGTGAAGACCGATGTTCCCCTGGAATCGGCCTGCTGGCTCGACCCGGAGCGTGAGGGACAACTGCCCATCGACGATACGGACGGAGGCTGTGATTCGCCGAACCCTCCGAAAGAAGAGCGGGTGTGGACGCGACAGATCAAGACCCTGACCATCGCCCCGCAGGACGCCATCACCGACAGCGTCGAGGCGATTTACCTGATGAAGCAGCGGGGCATTGAGAACGTGATTGTGATGGGTGTGCACGCCAACATGTGCGTGCTGGCTCGACCGTTCTCCATCCGGCAGCTGGTCCGACAGAAGCTGAATGTGGCGCTGATGCGGGACCAGACCGATACGATGTACAACCCGGCCCGAAGGCCGTACGTCAGCCATTTCACCGGGACGGATCTGATCGTGGATCACATCGAACGGCACTGGTGCCCGACGGTGTTGAGTACCGACCTGCTCGGCGGCAAACCGTTCCGGTTCGAGGCCGATCAGAGGAAGCATCTGGTCATGCTGATCGGCGAGCAGGAATACGAGACAGAGAAGACGCTGCCTCCGTTCGCACTGAACCAGCTGAACCGGGATTTCCGTATCAGCATTGTGTATGCCGATGCAGAAAACCGCGATCTGATGCCCGGCCTTGAGGTGCTGGATGACGCCGATATATGCCTCGTCAGCGTGCGGCGGCGTGCCCTGCCCAGGGCGGATCTCCAGCGGATCCGTGATTTCGTGGCGGCCGGCAAGCCGCTGGTGGGCATTCGCACGGCCAGTCATGCCTTTGCCCTGCGTAACGCCGAACAGCCTGAAGGCCACGACACCTGGCCCGGGTTCGATGCGGAAGTCTGGGGGGGAAACTACACCGGACATCATCCCGCCGGCCCGAAGACGAAGGTGGATGTCGTGCAGAATGCGGCCGGCCATCCCATTCTGACCGGGCTCGATCTGTCGCAGTTCACGGGCAGTGGTTCGCTGTACCAGAACCACCCGTTGAAAAGCTCTGCCCGGCCTCTGCTGAACGGCTCCATTCCCGACAAGCCCACTGAGCCGATTGCGTGGACCAGTCAGCACAAGGGGGGCGGTCGTGCCTTCTACACCTCGCTGGGCCACAAGGGAGACTTTCAGTCGGAAGTCTTCCAGCAGCTGCTGCGGAATGCAATCTACTGGGCCGCCGGGCTGGATGTGCCGGCCGGTGCGGACTCCACCGCGGAGACGACCGGCAGCTGCGAGTAGCCGTTGGCCCAATGGAAGAAGGTGGCAGGTCTTGGGGAAGGTTTAATTTCTGGCCAGGCAGTGGAGTGCGGGGAATGCCACAGTATCTGCTGAATCGCGGGAATTTCCGTGGCCCGTGGGCCGGACTGCCGGTGGCCTGGACGGCGAACGATGAATTCGACCGGGCCACCTTCCGGAATGATGTCATTCGCTGCTGCCGGGCAGGTATTCCCGGAGTCTATACCGGGGGAACCACTGGCGAGTTCTATGCCGTGGAATTCGAAGAGTTCCAGCAGATCACGGAGACCGTGGTTGAAGCCGCCCATGAATGCGGCACGCCGGCCATGATTGGCGTGACGGCCACCTGCACCCGCAGTGCTGTTCGGCGGGCACAGTTCGCCGCTGCGGCCGGGGCGGATGCAATTCAGGTGGCTCTGCCCTTCTGGATGACCGTGCCGGATTCTCAGATCGTGCCCTTTTTTCGCGATGTGGCTGCCGCAGCTCCCGAGCTGGCGTTCTCGGTGTATGAAACCACGCGGGCGAAACGGGTCCTCACCATCGCCGAGCACGCTGCGATTCGCGAAGCCGTCCCGCAGTATGTGATGGTCAAATCCAACGCCGGCACTGTCGGCTGCTCTGTCGAGGGCTGCCGTGCCCTGCATGAATTCGTGAATGTGTTCGTGGGAGAGCATCTCTGGCCCGAACTGGGGCCAGCTGGCGCGGCTGGCTGCTGCAGTGCCTGCGTCTACTGGAACCCCCGAGTGATTCTCGGTGCCTGGGAATCCGTCGAACAGCAGGACTGGGAGTCTCTGGCGCAGGTGGGGCGGAAGCTGCAGGCGCAGTCAAAATTTCTGCACGAAACATTCGGCAGCCGCGAGTTTACTGATACCGCTTATGACCGGCTCGGTTCGCGGGCGACCGGTTTTCTGCAGACGAGCCTCAACTGCCGCTCTCCCTACCCGGGAGTGCAGCCGGAGGATGTGGAACTGCTGCGGCAGTGGTATCGGGATCACTTTCCCGAAATGCTCGACCTGCCTCCCGCTGGCTGACGCGACGTGCAGAAACGGGCAGGGCCGTCCTGTCACGTGCGGCCCTGGTTGGAAATCCCGGTCGAGGTCCTGTGGCTGGCCGGTCGTGCTGCTGTCGGCGGTTTGTTACTGCCTGCGTAATGCCGGAATCGGGCTGTTGCCTCTGGCCCATTCCCCAGCCTGATCGCTCCCCGGCGTTGTCGAGCGGACCTGCACGCGAAATGTGCGGGAGGGCCCACCGGGAGCACCTGGCGCAACCTGCACCGCCGCTTTCGTGGTCAGGGGCGAACTCTTCTTCAGGCCCAGATCGGGCACCAGCCATTCCGCATAGGTCCCGGAATCTGTCAGCACGGCCACATGGAATGTCATCTCCCGCACGGGGGAGATATTCCGCAGTGTGCCCTCCACCTGCAGTACCCCGTTGGGCAACTGCACGGCCTTCATCTGAACTTCCGCCAGGTTGGACTGTGTCACACTGACTCCAGGCGGATACTCCGGAGCCAGCGAGACTTTCTGCCGGCGAAGTCCCAGTTCCAGCTGGGGACGGAAATCCTCCTGCAACTGCTCGGCCGTGCTGCCGAAGGCGTCGCTGAACTCCCGCACCCGCTCGTCCGCGGTCTCGGGAGCCAGCGGCTGCTTTCCTCCCAGCAGACGGACATACCGCGTGTATTCTTCCCGGTGGCCGGTGACCAGCAGCCAGTGCAGCCCCCAGGCGTGGGTGTATGCATCTCCGGCGAGAATGTCCCCACCGAAAGCCGAGTCCTCCCGGACCAGGTCGCCCCAGTTCACCCGCCCGGCTGCATTCGTGCGGCGGGCAAAGCTGGAGTTGATCCGGTTGGGGCCGATGCTGATTTTCTCTCCGTTCCCTTCGAATCCCGTGGCAATCCCTTCGTGAAACCATTTGGGAACCGGTGCCAGTCGCCGCACCAGGCCCCGATTGTTGACCTGCTGATGAATGGCCTCATGCAGAGGGACTTCAAAGGTGTGGCATTCGCTCATGCGAATGGCGAGCCGGTTCGTGAGTGCCGAATAGAATCCGGCGATATTCGTGGCCGAAAGCCCGCGACCGCCCGTTGCTTCGCGAGTGTAGGCTTCAAACAGATCGTCGGTCTCAAAAATCAGCACCACCAGGGGGAACTGCGGATCTTCCAGCTCCAGCCGCATGCTGCGGGCAAAATCCTCGAATACGGTTTCCACATTCCGCATGAACCGCAGCCCCTTCTTCAGAAAGCTGCGGACGCGGCGTTCCTGGGCCCGGTCCAGCGGAGACGTCAGCACAACTCCCACTACATAGGGCTTTGCTTCGTCGGCCCGGAAAGTCTCACTGCCGAACTGCTCCGTCAGCCGGGCGATCATTTCGTCGCCGCTTTCCGGCTGCGGTGCTTTGGCGGGCGTTCGCTGCAGCACGGCCGCCTCGGAAATCAACCGAATCTGTCCATCGGCCAGCCGCAGGGCAAAAGCGCCCTGCCCGGCCCCGGCGAGTTCCGCTTCCACTTCCACCGTCTGGCCGTTTTCATCCTGATATCGAAACAGATCGGCAGCGGCCGGACGGGAAAGGCAGAGCAGGGCGGGACAGAGCACTGTCAGCAGGAGGCCGGGCTGCCTGAGTCCAGCTGCACGGGGGGAACGCCGGAACGGTCGACCTGGCATGACTGAAAACCTTCCGCTGCGATCAAATAGTGGCAGCAGCTGCAGAATGAATGGCGAAAGCCGGTGGACAGGAGCCGGAGGATAACCACAAAGAGCCGATCTTCCTCCCGCCAGGCTATCAGCTGATCAGGAGGCGAACAAGGTCTGCCGACTGAAGGGTGCTGCCGGCCGTGAATTGACCGCCATTGCTTCCGCGCCGGCCATGCTGCACAATCCGCAGTTCATTTCCGTGTCATTGAGGAGTTCTTACGAATGAGCAACCAGATGCTGCGGCTGATAATTCTTGCCCGGGATCAGAGTTCGCGGGTGCAGAATGCCTGGCGGCGGCTGGAGCAGTTCCTCAGTGATCAGGACAGCATCACCGTGGTGGCCGCGGAGGTGACCGATGATCTGCAGCTGGATCATCTCGAGGCCGACCTCGTGATTGTGCTGGGTGGGGACGGAGCGATTCTGCGAGCCTGTCGTAAACTGGGCCGCAGGCAACTGCCGATTCTCGGCGTCAACCTGGGTCGGCTGGGCTTCCTCGCCGACATCACCCCGGATGCCCTGCAGACGCAGCTGCAGGAAATTGTCGCCCGCCGCTATCGCATCGTGCATCACCTGATGTTTGAATGCACGCTCGACCGCGCCAACGGTACCAGCGAAACCGAAATCGGCCTTAACGAGGTCGCTCTGCTGGCTGGTGGCTCGCTGCGAATGCTGGATGTGAACCTGTCGATTGATGGCGAACCGGTCACCACCTACAGCTGCGACGGGCTGATTGTCAGTACGCCCGTCGGGTCGACTGCCCACAGCCTGTCCGCTGGCGGGCCAATTCTGCGGCAGGAACTGCAGGCGTTTGTCATCACGCCCATCTGCCCGCATACATTGACCAATCGGCCGCTGGTCGACGATGCGGCCTGTGTTTACCAGCTGACACTGCCGCACGTGCCGGCGGGGGCGTCACTGGTCATCGACGGGCAGGTGCAGCGGCTGCTGGAATCGGGAGATACCATCACCGTGCGACGAGCCCCGGATGTGACATTCCAGCTGGCCCGGCTGGATGGGCACAGTTATTACACCACGCTGCATCGCAAACTCGGCTGGGGTGGCCAGCCGCGGTATAATTCCCGGGAGGGATGACTTTCAGCGTTCTGGCCCGGTTCGCGTTCAGTGTCGATGGAACCGATCCCGGTCAGAGCACCGCCGCCCGGTCCACATTGCGGGGGGCCGGGTAATGCGACCGGACAGATCGACAAGCTGTGGGAGTCGTGCCATAATCCGCTTTGGAGACGGCTGGTGGTATCTTCCGCCGGCTGAAGCATCAGGACGAACAGCCGGGGGCACCGGCCAGTTTCCCGGGAGCACTGGACATGCGGCAGTTTAAGAGAATTCTCGTGGGAGTCGATCTTTCCAGAGGAGATCGACTGGCTTCCAGTGAACTGGGCGAGCCCACCCGACACGCGATGACTCGGGCCCGGTGGCTGGCCTCGCATGCCGGCGCGGAGCTGATTTTTTTCTCGGCGCTGGAGATTTCTCCTCAGGCCGAAGAACTGCTGCATGAAGACGAAGGCCAGCGCCGTACCGTGGAAGACGCGGCCAACGAAGTGCTGAGTGAGCTCGTGAATCAGGCGAAGGCTGAGGGAATCAATGCCCGCAGCGAGCTGGTCTTCGGCAGATCGTGGATGGAGATCATCCGCGCTGTCCTGCGGGAACAGGTCGATCTGGTTGTGATTGGAACCCGCGAACTGGGAGCCACCGGGCGGCTGCTGTTTGGCAGCACCGCCATGAAACTGCTGCGAAAATGCCCCTGTCCCGTGCTGGTCAGCCGGCCCGATCCGGAGATCAAAGATCTCAACATTCTGGTTCCCAGCGATTTCAGCGAGGTGTCTTCCCGGGCCCTGGAACTGGGTGTGGCGGCCGGGCAGCTGACGGATTCGCGGCTGGTGCTGCTGCACTGCCTGGACGACCACGTCGATCAGCGGATTCGCCTGACGGGCATGCCTGAGGAACAGGTGGAAGCCTACAAAAAGCAGGCCATCGATGAGGCAGAGGGCCGGCTGCGGGAACAGCTGGCTCCCATCGATTATCGCACGGTCAGTGGGGGAACCCAGGTCGTGGTTCGCCGTGGTCCGGCCGAAGTGGAAATCGTGCAGGTGATCGAGGAGTACGAGATCGACCTGCTGGTGATGGGCACCATTGCCCGCAGCGGTATTCCGGGCATGTTTATCGGCAACACGGCCGAACGGCTGCTGCCGGATGTCCGTTGCTCGCTGCTGGCCATCAAACCAGAGGGATTCGTGTCTCCGGTGACCCTCAACTGAGGGCGCAGTGGTTCGCTCCTTCCCCGATCCGGGGTTCAGACAGTGGAGCGGAGGCCACTGTGATCTGGCGATGCGGTGGCGGCATGGTTAAATCATGGCAGAGCAACCGGTCTACCTCGATAACCATGCAACCACCCGGGTCGATCCGCGGGTGCTGCAGGAGATGCTGCCTTACTTCTGCGAGGAGTATGGCAATCCGGCCAGCATCAGCCACAGTTACGGCACCCGTGCGGCCGAGGCGGTCGAGCAGGCCCGCCAGCAGGTGGCCGATTGCGTGGGTGCTTCGCCGCGGGAGGTGATTTTCACCAGCGGCGCGACCGAAGCCAGCAACCTGGCACTGCGGGGAGTGCTGCAGGCGGCGGGTGCCGGGGCCGGTCTGGTGACGGATGCCGCCGAACATCGGGCTGTGCTCGATCCGGCCAGAAAGCTGAAGCGTCAGGGCTTCCACCTGACGGTCCTGCCGGTCGATGCCACGGGGCGGCTCGATCCCGCGCAGGTGGCCACGGCGATCACCAGCGAAACGACGCTCGTCTCGGTCATTCTGGCCAGTAACGAAGTCGGTACTCTGAACGATCTGGCCGCCATTGGTGCCATCTGTCGGGAGCGGGGTGTGCTGCTGCATACCGATGCCGTGCAGGCAGTGGGAACGGTCCCGATTGATTTTCGCTCGCTGCCTGTCGATCTGCTGAGTCTCTCAGCCCATAAATTTTATGGCCCCAAAGGCACTGGCGCGCTGATTGTCCGCCGGGATCGGGGGCGGATCAGGCTGGTTTCCCAGATAGATGGTGGCGGGCACGAGCAGCAGCTGCGGAGCGGGACCCTTGCCGTTCCGCTGATTGTGGGTTTCGGGGCAGCCTGCCAGCTCGTTCAGGCAGAGCGGGAAGCGGATGCCGCTCGGCTGGGCAGCCTGCGGGATGATCTGTGGCGGCGGTTGCAGCAGGAACTGGACGGGCTATGGTTGAATGGCCACCCGGAATACCGGTTGCCGGGCAACCTGAATGTCAGCTTCGAAGGGGTGGATGGCGATGCCCTGCTGGCCGGCCTGAAACGCATTGCCGTCAGTTCCGGCTCGGCCTGCACCAGCCATAACCCGGAGCCAAGTCATGTCCTGCGGGCCATGGGACGCAGCGATACGCTGACCAGGGCCAGCCTGCGGTTCGGTATCGGTCGCTTTAATACGCCGGCAGAGATCGAACTGGCGGCGGCGGAGGTCGTGGAGACCGTCAGGCGACTGCGAGGAAAATAACACCCGCCCGGGAAGTGCTGTCGCTCTGCGGCAGCGGTCGTTCAATCCTGTTTCGGGGCGGCTGCGGGTTCGGTCGGAGGCTCGGGATCAGAATCCGTGGAGATGCCGCGAATCAGGCCGGCTGCGGCCCAGTCCCGGAACCAGTTCCCCAATTCGGCTGCGAGGTCGACCTGCGGATCCGGCACGGCGGTTACTGCCGCTTCCAGCGCTTCTCCCAGCCGCAGCCCCTGCTGCAGCGCACGGAGCAGCTCAAACTGAATTTCGGTGACCACATTGCGACGGACGATGTAATCGCGGCGGGAGACTGCCAGCCGCGTGACGGCCTGCACCGGGGCAGCAGGCTCCCTGCCCTGCCGAACGGCGGTCACATAGTCATGCACCGGGTAATCGAAGGTCATCAGTCGCAGTGGCTGCACCAGGCGGAGGCGGGCCGAACTCCACTGTTCCGGGGGGACGGCGGCCAGGTTGTCGGCCGTCAGCCAGGGTTCTCCTTCCGGGCCGGGCGCATCGAATACTTCGCTGCAGGCCCGCTCGTAGGTGGCCAGGTCAATCACGAAGTCCATCCACCATGGCGAGCCGCCCTCGCCCGGCGGGCGGGATTCCTTGAGATACCGGGGAAAACGGCTGCCCAGTTCGGCCAGGGTGTAGCTGCTGGAGGGATACTGCTGGAGGAAACCGAAGGCAAAGCCACCAAAGGCTTCCTCACCAACCGCATGCTGCAGGGCCGGGAACTCGTTGCCCATGCATTCCAGCAGCCGGGCGTAATACGCGTTCGCGTACACTTCCATTCTCTGCAGGCTGCTGCGTGCCGCGGAGCGGGTGACAACCTGCTCCAGCTCATCGGGGCTGATATCGATCTGCTGTCTGGCTTCGGCGGAATCCACACCCGCAGTCACACCGTCCGGGTGCATGATGACGGTCTGAAACCACTGCTGAATGATGGCCAGTTCCCGCGGGTTTTCCTGAGGCTCCACTGATTCGCCAGCTGCGGACAGTTCGGGCATGACCGTTATTCCACCTCCGCGGAAATCATGGTGGCTGGCTGCGGCACGGTGGCAGTTCCTTCGTCGGGACGGGCAAACCCGTTTTCCGGCCGGGGCGGGGTTTCATCCATGGTTTCCGCGGGAGTCAGCCGGTGGTTGATGCGATCAACCGCTTTGAGCACTTCCTGGTGCACGACAGGGAAGGGCGGAATCTTCGCATCCCATTCCAGCAGAGTCGATGCACCGCCCGTCAGCTCGTGGGCCAGCCGGTACAGATCCCACACGGGGTCGATCACCTCGCTGTCGTGCGTGTCGATGCAGTGGGTGCCGTAGCTGGTATGCCCGGCCAGGTGAAACTGCACGACCCGTTCGTGGGGCAGGTTGCGGATGAACTCCTGCGGATCGAGATCGTGATTCACGCTGGAGACGTACACGTTGTTCACGTCCAGCAGCAGTCCGCAGTCCGCCTCGGTGGCCATTCGCGTCAGGAACTCCGCTTCGGTCATGGTCGAGCGGGCGAATGTGACATAGGTGCTGGGGTTCTCCAGCACGAGCGGTCGCTCCAGCACGTCCTGCACGATGCGGATGCGTTCAATCACATGCCGCAGGGTCGCTTCCGTGAACGGCACCGGCAGCAGGTCGTGTGCATTCAGGCCGGCGATGCCCGTCCAGCACACGTGGTCGGAGACCCACAGCGAACCGACCGAATCGGCCAGGGACCGCAGCTTCCGCAGGTAATCCATGTCGAGCGGATCGCTGCTGCCGATCGACAGCGAAACCCCGTGCATGACCACCGGATACCGTTCGGCAATCTGGTCGAGCACGTACCGGGGGGGACCGTGCGAATCCATATAGTTTTCGGAGATGATCTCAAACCAGTCGACAGCCGGATTGTGATTGAGGATATGTGCGAAATGCACGTTTCTCAGTCCGACTCCGTAGCCGGCATGCGGCAGGCCAAGCCGTTCGGGAATTGTCACGGAGATCACCTTTTTCAGAGTCTGCCTGGCAACGCGCTGCCTCGACAGGCTCCGAAGGAGACGCAGCGCGCGGAATGTGGTTCGACCGGCGGGCAGGCTGTGTGCCCCGGCAGTGGAGCAGGGAGGGGACGGTTCAGCCGGCAGACACGCCCGTGGTATCTGCCGGCCGAACGTCAGAATCAGAACCTGCGACTCGAACCCGGAGACGGGCCTCAGCTGTCGCTGTCGGCCTTGGCCGGTGCGTCGCCGAAGTTCTTCTCGGCGGCAGCCATGGCCTTCTCGAAGGAAGCACGTGCCTTTTCCCAGGCAGTCTTGCCGAGGGGAACGGCACATTCGCCGGCGCCCTTGCAGGCGTTCTGGCCGACGGACGAGCCGCAGCCACCCTGGTACTTGCAGGCGTTCTCACCGTGGCAGGAATGATGCTCGGCCGTGGCGCAGGCACCCTGGCCGGCACAGGCGTTCTCGGTGCCTTCCGGACCCTGGTTCTTGCAGGCATTCAGCCCGCGGCAGACGTGCGTCGCGCCCATCCAGTCGTTGGGAACTTCGGCCAGCGTGCCGATTTCCGGTTTCTCGCCTTCGGGCTTGTCGCCTTCACCTTCGGTTCCGGCAGCGGCTGTCTCATCGCCGGGGGCAGGATCTGTCCCGGTGGCGGCGGTGTCCTTTTTCTTTTCGTCTCCGCCGCCGCAGCCGATGGCTGTGCCAGCCAGAATGCCACCGAAAGCAGCAGCTGTCAGGCGTGTGAAGTCTCTGCGGTTCAGTTCTTCGCGGTTCATCATCGACCTTTTCGTTAGTAATTGCTTCCGGTGTACTGCCCGGAATTCAGGATCAGATAGCGTCTGATTCGAATAGCGGTCTGCTGCTGTCCGTTCAGGCAGGCCCGCTCTCTGTCAGGCAGAAGCAGGCAGTGTGCCATTCCTCTGCCGACAGAACTGTTCGCTGTCTTACATTTCCGGGGAGACTTTCGGCCCACCGCTGGTGAACCGGCCCCCTTCCGCCCTGCCTGCAGACTGAGCGAGAATCCATCGAGGCCAGCTGGTTGTCAGAATATCAGGTTCAGACCTCGGGAGGCAGATATTCGCGGATAAGTCGCGGGCGGAATCCGGAATGCACCAGCCGCGCAAAAACTCGTTGCGTGTGAGACCGGGAACTGGTCGCCTGCGTCCGGGGGGCCGGTTCAGGGGATCCACAGTGAGGACGTCTGAGAGGTGGGGGCGACAATTCCTTCCCGCCGGCGGGCCAGAATCCGCACGAAGGGGGCGACGAACCTGCCCCGGTGGCGATAGTGGCCTGCCGGTGCGGTCGGGTCGGCACGAACGGGTTCCACCACATCTTCCACCACGAAACCGGAACGGCACAACCCGCCCAGCAGGTCTTCCCAGCGGTGCAGGTATTCCTCCGCCTGCTCTTCGCGGTAAGCCTCATCCTGCACCGGGGGCAGCGGCCCTTTGTGATAGTACTCGATGCCGAATTCATACAGCTTGCGCGAGTTCATTCTCGTAATCTGCAGGCTGGCCGGCTGTTTGTGCTGGCTCAGGTACGTTCCGCCCGGCCGCAGCACCCGCCCGATTTCCCGGTACACGGGCAGAATATCGGGGACGTAACAGGTGCTGACCGGCTGATGCACGATGTCGAAGGAATCGTCCTCGAGCATCGACAGGTCGTCCATCGAACCTTCGATCAGGCGGAGATTCAGATTCCTCCGGCTGGCTTCGCTGTTGTCGAGCTCCAGCATGCCGGGGCTGATATCCACCACCGTGACCTGTGCCCCCGCCGAGGCATACAGAATCGACTGCCAGCCACCACCGGCGGCCAGGCACAGCACCCGCAGACCGGCTACGGTATGGGGCAGCCACCCGCGACCATCCAGCGCGGCCAGCGGGTTGCTGCATTCCGCATCGGTCGCGGTGCGGGCGAACTGGCTGCCCTGTGCCACCAGTCGGTCCCACGCTTTCTGGTTCCGCACGCGGTAACGCATCAGCGGGATTCGCCCTGTCCGCTCAGCAGAGCAGCGGTATACCGCACGGGATCTTCCTGCAGGCGGGCCACCCGTTTCAGTGCATCCAGCCGACCGGCCTGCTGGCACAGATCGGCGAAGGAAAACCCGGTGGACTCGTCGAAACGGCTGAGATACTTCTCGGCAATATCGACGGCTTCATCGGTGCTGCCAATCCGCTGCAGCAGGTCCATCAGCACAAAGGCCAGCATCGGCCGGTCTTCCTCGTCCGGCTCGGCGTTCAGCTTCTCGCGGAAGTATTCGAGGGCGTCTTCGCGGTTATCGTCGGCCAGGGCCCGCAGGAACTGCTGGTGCGAGGTATAGAAGTCCTCGAATGGCGGGTCGCCGGGGTGCTGGAACTGCGAATCGAGGTGTGTGCCGTACTCCGCCAGCTCGATGGCCTGTGCCAGTTCCGGGGAGCCGGGTTCCAGAGCACGGGCAAACCGCACCACGGAACTCAGGTGCGATACATCGATGTGGTAGTTGCCCTCGTTGAACAGCCAGTCCCGACCGGCGATCAGTTCCCGCAGATTTTCTCCCGGGGGGGCCAGGGCAATCTTCTGCTGAACCTCGTGCCGCAGGGAATGACAGAGGTCGCCGTACAGTTCGCGGACCAGCAGAGCTGCCGACCGGCTGCGTTCTGCTTCGGGAAGCTGATGCACCACCTGATCCATGGCAGTCACCGTGTTGCAGGTGCCATGGGTGCGGAGCATGATCTCCAGCCCCTTGACGGGGTTGGCCCCTTCATTCAGGGCGATGTTGATCAGCTGCTCCGTCTCTTCGCCGTGATCCAGCTGGGAAGCATCGATCGCTTCGAGTTTTTCCGCCACCTTGCCCGGTTCGCGAATCGTCTTCAGGTAGACCCAGGCTTCCTGCAGGTTGCCGGCTTCCAGCAGTGCCTCGCCAATCTCGCGGGCTGCCGCCACATAGGCTTCTTCGAAGGCCGGCTGCTGTTCTTTGGGCACATCCTCGAACGAAGTGGGCCGCGTCAGTGGCAGGCCCATGGCGTGCTTCTGCTTCAGCAGCAGAGCATCGAACAGTTTGTGGTGGTTGCCGGCCGTGCGTAACGAATCGATCAGCGCATCGATCACGGCACTGTCGCCAGCGTCGCGGCTGAGTGAGTCCAGCTGATCGAAGGTTGCTGCAGTAGTTGCTTCGCTCATGATCTATCCCTCTGTAGTCTGCTGGCTTCTGATTCGTGTTTCAGCGCGCGGGGTTTCGCGGGTGGGATTCTCTGGCAGCCGTGCTGAGTGCCCCGGTCCTGAAGCACCCCGGTTGAGGAGTGCCCTCGCTGGGGAATGCGAACATTGCTGAGTGTCTGACGCAGGTGGCAGGACGGCGGGAACATCACAGGCTGCCGCATACGGGAGCCTGCCAGAGGACCGTGAACTGCCGCCGGCAGCCGGTGACTCAGTGCCCGCCTTTGCTGCCGCAACCCCCGCTTCCGCAGCCCCCACTGCCACAACCGCCGCCTCCAGCCGCTTCCACGGGGCCATCGGCATTGACTGGCTGAACCTCTACGGTGGCGAGGCCGGCCGCCGCAGCCTGAATCGCCAGACGGGTGCAGTCCGGGCCACGTTCGTTCAGAACATACAGGATGAGTTTGGACCGGTCGAGCGTCCACTCGATGTCGATCAGCTCGAGTTCGAGCTTCCACTCCCGGATGCGTTCGGTCCACTCGGAGAACCCGTCTTCCGCATCAAGCTGCAGACTGACGGAGGATTTGAGGTCTTCAGCAGTAGCCAGCCGCAATACGGCGGAATCATCTTCCGATGGCTGCTCCGCGGGTTCCTCCGCCGGAGGTTCCGGAGTGCAGGGGCCGGCCTGTTCCAGCAGAACGCCCAGCTGCAGTCCGCGGTGGCTGCGAATGACAACCTGCGCCCCGCGGGTGGCCGGTTCGGTCGTCTGCCAGCGGAATCGGCCCAGTTCGGGAACGCGGCCATAACGGACCAGCACCGTTTCCGGCCGGGAACTGGCTTCTCCCGGCGAGGGCAGTCCCTCCGTGAGGGTACTGCCGCCCGACCCCGAAGAGGAATCGCTGGTATGGTCCAGATTGGAATCAATCATGAAATCACCTGACA
>JAGQPV010000448.1 GCA_020426545.1 Planctomycetaceae bacterium | reverse complement strand
CCAGCACCGGCTTGTCGCCCGGGAAGCCGGTTAGCAGACCGGCACCGTCACCGCACGCACCGGAACCCGATGTGGGTGGTGGCGCTGTCCTGCGACTGCGGAGACCGGGCGGCGGGCCGGTAGCGGTGACAGTACTCCGGCGCGCACAGATGCGATCCGCCCTTGAGCACCTGGCTGACGGCGGGGTCCGGGTCGACGGGCCCGCGGCTCGGCGTGCAGCACCTCTTGGCCTCCCCCAGCCGGTGCCGGCCGGCGAAGATCGTCGTCGTCCACTCCCACACGTTGCCGATCATGTCGACGAGCCCGAAGTCGTTGGGCGGGAACGCCCCCACCGGCGAGGTGCCGACCCAACCGAGCGCGCCGTCGTTGCGGTGCGGGAAGGCACCCTGCCAGGTGTTGGCCATCAACCGCCCACCCGGCGCGGCGTCGGGACCCCACGGATACGTCGACGACGACCCGGCCCGGGCCGCGTACTCCCACTCGGCTTCCGTCGGCAGCCGATACCCGTTCGACTCCTCCTGCAGCACCCAGCCGGCCTGCTTATCCCGCTGATAGGCGGGCGGCAGATCTTCCTGTGCACTGAGCCAGTTGCAGAACACCACAGCATCATTCCACGTCACCTGAGACACCGCCGCCTCCTCCCGCTGCGCAAAACCGGGAGAACGCCAGTTGAACCCGTTGCCTTTTCCAGCAGCTGCTTTCACCGGGTCGGCCGAATTCGCGGTGCCCAGTTCCTCGGCCTGTGTCATGTAGCCGGTCTGTTTCACAAACTGCCGGAACTGACCAATCGTGACTTCCGTCTCCGCCAGGAAAAACGGCCGGGCGATCACCATGCCGTGCTGCGGCCGCTCGGTCTCGCGAATCCGCTTCCGCGTGTTCTCGTCAATCTTCAGCTCAACCGCCATGCGGAGCGCTTCGGCCACCTGCTCCTCGCTGCTGCCCATCAGGAATTCACCCGGCGGAATCAATACCATCTTCACACCCAGCGAATTCTTCGCCGCCACCGGCACTCCCAGCGACTCACTCCAGACCGCCTGAAGAGCAGCCGCCTGCCGGGCATCAAAAGGTGCCCGCGCCGAGGCTGGTTCGCTGGCCATTTTGTTCTTCTTCTCAGCGGCCACAGCTGATGCAGGACCGACATTCACCAGCAGGCAGCAGACCGGCCACCCGAAAAGCAGTATCAGCAGGGCAATTCCGCGTGGCATCATGAACTCCGTCGAAGCTGGCACGTGATCGAAGCAGCAGGCCAGTGCAGTCTGTACCTCGACCGGTCAGACAGCAGCCCCCCGAGCGGCGATTGTACACTGCCTCACGACGAATGTCGGCTGACGGCCCGGATTCCGCCAGCTGCTGATCGGCCCCCCGGCGCCAGCCTCGCCCTGCCATGCCGGCCCTGTATACGTCCGTCCCGATTCACCAGCCCCGCCATTCGCGGAAAATGCAGGCCCGGCTCGCGGAGGCACCATGGAGGCGTGTGCCGCATCCTGCCATGCGTTAGACTCGCCCGCCTGAGCTGACTGACATTCCTGTGGAGAATTCGATGGCGCTGTTGAGTCTGCGGGACGTCTCATTCACCTGGGGCGGGACGCCACTGCTGGAACATGTCGATCTGGAGATCGAGCGGGGAGAGCGTGTCGGCCTGCTGGGGCGGAACGGGGCCGGCAAGTCGACTCTGATGAAAATCATTGCCGGCGAGCTCGCTCCGGACGACGGCACGGTGCAGCTTGCGCCGCAGGCCCGCCTGGCCCGTCTGGTGCAGGAAGTTCCCCAGACGGAAGGAGACCAGACCGTGGCGGATCTGGTCGTCGCGGGCTACGCCACAAATCCCGACCCCGCCCATCAGTGGGAGGCCGAACAGGCCGTGAACCGGGTCCTGTCCCGCATGGAGCTGGACGGAGAACTGAAATTCGCCAGCCTGTCCTCGGGTATGAAACGCCGCGTCCTGCTGGCTCAGGCACTGGTCCACGAGCCGGAAGTCCTGCTGCTGGATGAACCCACCAACCATCTCGATATCGAGTCCATCGCCTGGCTGGAAGGCTTTCTGAAGAACTACGACGGTTCGCTCCTGTTCGTCACCCACGACCGCACCTTTCTGCAGTCACTGGCCAGCCGCATCCTGGAAATCGACCGGGCGAAACTGTTCGACTGGACCTGCGATTACGGCACATTCCTGAAACGCAAACAGCAGCAGCTCGACGCGGAAGAAAAGCAGAATGCCCTGTTCGACAGGAAGCTGGCCGAGGAGGAAGTCTGGATCCGGCAGGGCATCAAGGCCCGCCGCACCCGCAACGAAGGCCGGGTCCGCGCCCTCAAAGCGCTGCGGAAGGAACGCAGCCAGCGCCGCGAACGCACGGGCAACGTGCGGATGGAGGCCAGCAAGGCCGAATCATCAGGCCAGCTGGTGGTGGAACTGAAGAATGTATCATTCGGCTACGACGACCAGCCGATCGTGCGGGACTTCTCCACCCTGATCAGCCGGCAGGACCGGGTCGGCATCGTCGGGCCGAACGGTGCCGGCAAGAGCACACTGCTGAAACTGATCCTCGGAGAGCTGCAGCCCACGTCCGGCACGATCCGCCTCGGCACCAACCTGAAGACGATCTATTTCGACCAGCTGCGGGAACAGATCAACGAAGACCAGACAGTGGTGGAGAACGTCGGCGAAGGCCGCGACATGCTCACCATCAACGGCCGGGAAAAGCACATTTACGGCTACCTGCAGGATTTCCTGTTTACTCCCGAGCGGGCCCGCCAGCCCGCCCGTTCTCTCTCCGGAGGCGAACGTAACCGGCTGCTGCTGGCCCGACTGTTCAAGCGGCCCGGTAACCTGCTGGTGCTGGACGAACCCACGAACGACCTCGACACCGAAACCCTCGAACTGCTGGAGGAACTGGTCAGCGAGTACGCCGGGACAGTGCTGCTGGTCAGCCACGATCGGTCCTTCCTGAACAACGTGGTCACCAGCACCATCTTTGTGGGCGGCCACGGAGAAGTACGGGGTTACAACGGAGACTACGACGACCTCGTCCGCCAGCGGGAAGCACAGCGTTCGGCGGAACAGACACAGTCCGCTCCCCGCCGTTCGTCCACCTCTGCCGCAGCGGCCAGGCCCGCCCCCTCACCGGCCAGGCCAAAGCTCAGCTTCAAGGAACGGCGGGAACTGGAGGAAATTCCCGGCGTGATCGAAGCCCTCGAAACCGAGCAGGCCGAACTCAACAGCCGCATGGCCGATCCGGAGTTCTTCCGCCAGCCCCCGGCCGATATCGCCACGGCCACCCAGCGGGCCGAAGCCATCGCGACCAAACTGGACGAAATCTTCGAACGCTGGACCGAACTGTCCGAACGCGAGTGACGGGGAAGGGGACGTCGGGGGGCAATGCGTCGCTGCCGCAGCGACGCACGGTGATACTGGCAGGCTGGCTGCCAGTATCCGTCGGCAGTCGGTTCCCGGGTGTTTCCCTCTCACCCGCAGCGGCTCAAAAACGGAAACCCGGCCGCCTGGCTGGGGGGGTTCCAGGCTCTGGCGACCACGCAATCAGACAGAGCAGGGGCCCGTCTCAACGTCATCGTGCGATTCGTTGATCGGCAACGTGGCCGCGACGGATTGCCGGGGCCGCCTGATGGTCGTCAGGATCGCCCCGCGGCGGAAGATCGTCACCGTGCCGGCCGAGGAACTGACCGCCACGGCAATCGACTCCGACAGTGCGGTAATCGCCGCTGCCGCATGATGCCGCGTTCCGTAACCGTGCGGCAGAGACTGCTCGCTGCCGGCTGGCAGCCGCAGGTGCATTCCGCAGGCAACAACCACCCCGTCGCCGCGAATCACGAAGGCGCCGTCGATCGTCGCCAGTTCTCTGACGGTCCCTTCCAGACCGGGATCCTGCAGGTTTCGCTGTTCTTCCGGGTAGCCATGAAAGGGATTCAGAATCATCGGCTTCGACAGCGACACCACCCGCTCCGCATCTCCCACGACAAACAGCGCCCCCACGGGCCGCCCTTCGCGACCGGTGCCGCCCAGCTCGCAGGCGATGTCGATCACCCGTTCGACCACCTCGGGGCTGACGTGCTCCGGCAGCAGACCATCCCGGTGATGGCCGGCGAACATCTCCAGCTCCTCGCCGATGAACATCACCTGAATATTATCGAGCGTCCCCGTGGCATCGGCACCGGCCAGGCAGACCACGGTATCCCCCAGAGCGAGCAGCCCCCGCGAGACCGCCCGAAATACGGCCAGTTTGATCTGCCCCATCCGGGTGAGCGGAACCTCGGGCACCCGCAGCACCGCCAGCCCCCGTTCCTCGTACTGCTGCTGAACGGATTCCGACCGCACCACGTAGATCAGCCGGATCTTCCGACCCTCCTTTACCGGCACGTCCCTTCCGGACAGGGCCTCCGCGGAGACCAGAATGGCTGTGGCCCGGCAGGCCTCAGCAATGCCTGCGGCATGCGAGATCACGCTGCGGGTAATCAGCTCTGCAGCCTCCCCGGCCGTGCGGCCGACCGGGATCCGCGGTTGCAGTTCTTTACCGGTCATACAGAGGTTCCAGAAAAACGAGCAGGCCAGGCGGAATGACAGTCAGCAGAAAACACCGGCCCATCCCCCCAGAGACTGCCGTCGCTGAACGCTGCCGGCGGGTGTGAACACTGACAGGGGGATTATTCACATCCGCCACGACAGGGGACAGAGAGAAACCGTCCACGGGCCACACCACCACCTGAACACCCGACTCCGCGGGACCGCAACCGGCAACAGAATTCCGGCAGTCTCGGTGCAGGTCGCCAGGCTGAACTCCGCCCGTTCACCGGAATCAGACGCTCCGCGCATTCAACCGAAGACGCCCCCGGGAGCGTGTCAGGGCCCATCTGCCCCCGGGCCAGTGCCTCCCGCACGCCACCTGCTCGCGAGCAAGACAGCAGGAGAGTGAACGATGAACAGGAAAGACTGAAGAGATCAGGTCAGAGATCGTTCACTCGGGAACTTCCGCCTCTTTCGGCCAGGGGGCGGCTTCGACGGCATCGAGGTACTGGCTGGCGGGCTCGCCGTTGATGGTTTTCAGGGTGGGCATTTCCCGCAGGACGGGGAGGTTTCTTAACACGATGGCTCGTCGGCAGGTCAGTTTTTCCAGAGGAGCAATCTGGACGGGAGAGAGGTCAAGGGAA
>JAGQPV010000447.1 GCA_020426545.1 Planctomycetaceae bacterium | reverse complement strand
CTGGTGATCAGCAATGTGATCTTCGGGCTGGCCCACATGATCACACCGCTGTATGCCCTGCTGGCGGGGCTGGCCGGAGTGTACTTCGGCCTGATGAGCCTGGTCGCCTGGCCGGGTGAATCACCCGGGCTGCTGGCTCCCATCGTGGCGCATGCCGTGTACGACTGGCTGGCGTTTGTGCTGCTGGTGCGTGCCTGGCGAAAGAAACACGGCACCGCCGGGGCCGACGAACTCTGACCGTGGAAACGATCTGACCGTGGGAACGACAGCCGCTCAACCGGCAGCCGGCTCGGTGGCCAGCAGTTCTTCAATCGCCTGGACCAGCTCACCATACTGAAAGGGCTGCGACAGGTACCGGTTGCCGGTGCCCTCGGCACCAGCGGCTCCGGAGAGCCCGGCTTCCGACAGCAGGCGACGGCGAGGCCAGCTGGCTTTGCCAATCACCACCCGGGGGGCGGCTTCCCATTCGTCGGGGGAGTTCCAGCCGGTGGATTCACCAGAAGCGGCATCATTCGAGACCGCCTGACAGGGCGCCCGGTGATCTTCGTGCAGTACCAGCACGGTTTTTCCGCGGTCGGTGACAGTGCGGCTGGTGTGTCGCCCGCGAACGGACTCGACCTGGCAACCGCGAGGTTCCAGCACGGCACGGAGCACCTCTTCGGTTTCGGCCAGTCCATCGACGACGAGCACACGCTGTCCGCTTACCACTCGACCATCCTTCCGTGTCTGGTCAGTGCCGGATTTCACGGCGGTCTTTCAGTTTCTCCCCCAGGCAGGCGGCTGCCCCGCCTGGTCAGCCGGCAGAAGGTCGAGACCGGCTGCCTGCTGTCCCCGGTTGCGGGACGGTTGCCTCCCTCAGGGGCGGCGGAAGATATCGGCATTTCCAGAGTGTGTCAAAATCAGTTTGGTAAGCTCCCACACATTTCACCGGCATGAACCCGTCCCCCGATTCACAAAATTCACCACCACCGCCGGCTTTCACCTGTCCGGAAACCCTCACCCGGTGTAGTATTTATACGTTCTAAAGAGTGTTTACACCTGACCGTCGGCCCTCAACAGGGGCTTCTGGCCAGTGAAAATTCAGGGGTGCGCAGGCTGCTTCGCCGGGGCAGTTCAGGCAATCTGCCGGAGCTTCTCTCAGCCCGGCGGCGGCTGGTTTTCGTTGCTTCCACCGTTTGTTTTGTGTATTGAATACAAGTCAAAACTGCGGCTTCAGCCTGTTGCGGCAGGTGATTTTCGCCGCGGTGGTCTTGCTCAGCTTCTTTCTGCCTCTGCTCTATTGAGTTGCCGCAGAGCCTGCGATCACTTTCGAGGCAGGCGACAGCAGTTCCGTTTTCTTTCAGCCGACACCACGCCCGGCCCCGTGGAACGATTTGCGAATCCCGGGGAATGGCGTTCATCGGAGTGAGAACCACATGGCCCGCGATGAATTGCCGATGGCTGGCACGACGGCGGGTGCGACGGCACATCGAATCCTGCTGGTGGAAGACGACCCCGAAAGCGCGGAAGTGCTGCGGTCCATTCTGGAGCACAACGGCTGCCGGGTGACAGTGGCCACCGACGGTGGTCAGGCTCAGTCGGCCTTNGTTGTGCGGAAGCCGGATTTCGTCATTCTCGACCTGATTCTCCCCGGAGAAAGCGGCTACGAAATCTGCGAACGGTTCAAGCAGACCGACGAGACGATCCCCGTGCTGATTGTCTCCGCCATCGACATGATCGATTCACGGGCTCTGGCCAGCCGCGTGGGAGCCGACGGCTACCTCACCAAACCGGTTAACGGCGATGAACTGCTGGGGGCCGTGCTGGAAATCTCGCAGAAGGTCTGGGAACGACATCACACCACCGGGCCGACGGAAATGACCCGCGTCCGTTTTTCCTGCCGCTGCGGCAAGAAATTCAAAGTCAGCTCGCATCATCGGGGGAAATCCATGAGCTGCCCCGACTGCGGCGACCCGGTCGTGGTGCCCCGGCACGGCTGAATCAACCAGACTGGTTCCGGCGGACTGCCCGGAGTGTGGCCCGCCCTGTCGCGCGTCTGCCGGCCCACACTTTCCCGTAGAGGAAGTGGCCATTTCGCCGGTGGATTCTGGTACAGTTGACGTTTATACTGTCGGAATCGACACACAGAATTCTCTGACAGACTGCCGACCGCCTGCGGGCAACGCATTTCATCAGGCAGCCACCGTGTCATTCGGCTGATTTTCAGCCCGCTGCAGCCGTTTCGACTGTCGGAAAGCGGGTGGATTCATCCGGACTGTTCCCGGGCAGCGTCCGCTCCGGTATTCGGGAATTCCAGGGAAAGGACGGCGGCGCGGGAAGGACGGCTCTCCACAGGTTGAATGCGGTCTTCGCAGTGCAATGAATTTCTCCCGATCCCCGTTCTGACAGGCCACCCTGTCCGGCCCTGTCCCGAAACCAGGTTGCGACCACCAGCATGCCCGATCTCATCATTCAATCCGGAAAAAACCGAGGCCGGAAACTTGTGCTGCCGGAAGCGGAAATTTTCATCGGCCGTGACGAAGACTGCCAGATCCGCCTGGCCTCCAACGACATCAGCCGCCGGCACTGCCGGCTGACCTGCCGGGCCGATACGATTCTGGTGCGGGATCTGGGCAGCCGGAACGGCACATTCGTCAACAACATGCTGCTTGAGACCGAAGTGGCTCTCAAGCCGGGCGACACCCTCCGCGTGGGGCCGATTACCCTGCAGGTCCCTCTCCGTCGTCCTGCTGCTCCTGCTGCCAGCGCTCCGGCAAAGAAGGAAAAGGCCACCGGCAGGCAGCCCTCCTCCTCTGCGGACTCGGCCAGCGACGACGATATTGCTTCCTGGCTGTCGGACGAATCCCTGAACGACGGGGCTTCCTCGGGAGAGACGACCATCATCTCCCGCAGCGATGCCGCCGCGGCAAAGGCCGCCGCAGCCGCCGCGGAACAGTCCTCAGCGGCCGCTGCACCGTCTTCCGCCAGCAGGCCGGTGGAGTCCGTTCCGCAGCCGGCTGCCAGAAAGAAGTCGCAGACCGTCGCCGATGAAGCGGCCGAAATCATCCGCCGGCACTGGGCTCAGGTCCGGCAGAAGGAAAACTGAACACGTTCCACAGGTTCGATCCCAGGGCCCTGCCGTCTCCAGCCCGCGGGCTGCAGCCCCTGCCCGGCTCGGGCTGCTCCGGCATCCCGCCGCGGAGTACGGGCGAGTTCCACACCTCTGGCACAGGGCGACGCAGGTGGTTTCCTGAACATCGTTCCTGGTTCGTCCCGCCGGCAGTGACTTCCCTTCGGAACCCTCTTTCCGATATGACCAGCCTGTCGTTCCGGTCGACTGGCTGCCGTTCCAGCCGACTGACTGTACGGCCGATGGTCGGGCCGGCGAAAACCGGCCGGCCTCAGCGGCGGTCCCTCTGCCGTGCCCCGAGCCACGCCTTCTGATTCTGAAAGTTGCAGTCCTGTGAGAATTGTTTCTGGCCGATTCCGGCGGAGGAAGCTGCTGGCCAGTCCCGGTAAGACCACCCGGCCGATTACCGACCGGGCCCGCGAATCGCTGTTTGCCCGTCTGGAGGACGAACTGGAAGGCAGCCGCGTGGCCGATGTCTTCAGCGGGACCGGCACGCTGGGTCTGGAATCGCTCAGCCGGGGTGCGGAAAGCGCCATCTTCTTTGAGAACGACCGCAAAGCCGTTGAACTGCTCCGCCGCAACATCGAAACCCTCGATGTGGGCAGTGAAGTGTTCGCCTGGCAGGTCGATATCCTCCGGACCTCGTTCCGTCCCGGCGGACAGGAACAGCGGCTGCCGTACGATGTCGTCTTTTTCGATCCGCCGTACCGCATGGCCTACGATATTCGCCCGGGCGAACCGCTGTACCGCTCGCTGGTGCGTCTGGCGCGGGAAGGCATCTCCCGGACGGGCACGCTGCTGGTGCTGCGGACAGCCCGCAACTGCGATCTCACCCTGCCCGAGTGCTGGGTGCAGTTCGATTCGATGCTGATGCAGTCGATGGAAATTCGACTGTGCCGCCTCGCGGAACCGGTTGTTCCAGCGACGAAGCCCTCCGAAGCAGACCAGCAGCCCGATCCAGCTGCTGACGACGTCTCCACAACCGACGCCTCCGCGATCGACACCGCCCCGCCCGCCGACGATTGAGGCCGGTGACGGGGGACGTCTGGCTGTTCTTTGGCTACACTTGGGGCACCTTCACCAGTGCTGCCGGTGCGTCAGATCCGTTCCGCAGCCTGGTCACCTGCCAGCAGGCCGCCATTCGAAAGATCAGCAAGTAATGAGTGTTCTCGACCGCTTCCGCCAGGACGGAAAAAAACTGTTCATCACCGGAGGCAGCCGGGGCCTCGGTCGCGAGATGGCACTGGCACTGGCCGAAGTCGGTGCCGATGTCATCCTGGTCGGTCGCGATGCCGCCAGCCTCGAACAGACTGCCACCGACATCCGCAGCCTGGGCCGCACGGCAGTCACCCTTCAGGGCGACGTGGGCCAGCCCGCGGACTGCGAACGCGTCTGCAAAGTCGCCCTCGACGAGCACGGCCCGATCGACATTCTGATCAATAACGTCGGGGGCCGGCGAATCAACGTGCCCACGGAAGACTTCCCGCTCGACCAGTGGCACGAGCTGATGGACCTCAACCTCACCAGCACGTTCCTCTGCACCAAACTGATTGGCGGCGAGATGGTTCGCCGGGGCACGGGCGGCAGAATCATCAACGTGGCTTCCGTCTCCGGCATGATTGCCAACCGGGGCATCGGCGGGCGGAGCTATGAAACCTCCAAAGCGGCCGTGATTCAGTTCACCCGCGCCGTCGCGGCCGACTGGGCCCCGAAGGGCATCACCGTGAATGCCATCTGCCCCGGCGGGTTCATGACGGAACCCAACCAGAAATGGGCGAAAGACAGCCCGGAAGTGATCAGTTCCTTCAAGGAGCAGATTCCCGCGGGCGACTTCGGCCAGCCGCAGGATATGGGGGCCCTGGCCGTGTACCTGGCCAGCGAGGCCAGCCAGTACATGACAGGCGCGTCGCTTGTGATCGATGGCGGCTACACCCTGTGGTAGGAGCTCGCTCCGCTTCTGTTCCCCTCGACTGATTCCGCCACGGCTCTGTCCTGATGCCCGCATCCACTTTTCCTGTCCGCAGACTGATCATTGCCGGGCTGCTGCTGTGCGGCCTGGCCCTCGGTGCGTTCCTG
>JAGQPV010000446.1 GCA_020426545.1 Planctomycetaceae bacterium | reverse complement strand
GCCGGACGACCTGTGACGTGGAAGTTCCCCCCGGAACCTGCCCCTGGGCCGCCGGTTCTCCTGTTCCCTGACTGTCAGACAGTTCCCGCGGCGGTGGGGTTCGGCTGGTGAGCAACGGTAAGGGCTGGTGAAAGCCGGGCTGGTCGAGCAGCGGGGCCGGTCCTCATTCCTTGAATCCCCATGGGGGCGGTTCTACACTTCTTTCGTGGAGAATCACTGGCCTGATGGAGAACATCGGGGGCTTCACAGGGAAGTCCGGGCGATCACCTCCCGGAAGAGCTGGCGAGGGCAGGGCACTGGAAATCACAGTCAACGGGCAGCCCAGAGAAGTCGAACCGGACCTGACCATTGCCGGTCTGATCGGGCAGATGGGCATTCAGCCGAAGTATGTGGCTGTCGAACGGAACCGGGAACTGGTGCCGCGGGCCACCCATGCCGAGTGCATTCTTGAGCCGGGCGACGAGCTGGAAGTGGTGACGCTGGTGGGCGGGGGCTGATCGGCCTGATTCCCGGCTGGCGTCCACCAGGGAA
This sequence comes from Planctomycetaceae bacterium, assembly GCA_020426545.1. Taxonomy (GTDB): domain Bacteria; phylum Planctomycetota; class Planctomycetia; order Planctomycetales; family Planctomycetaceae; genus JAGQPV01. The sequence goes on along the minus strand of JAGQPV010000446.1, from coordinate 4,661 downwards.
GATGCTGGTGCCGGGAACCATCACCACCGCATCATGAGGCCGAGGGAGACTGAACTGCGAACGCGATTCCCGCGGGGTTTCGGGCGGTTCCGCAGGTTCATGACTCCGCGACAACGCCCGAGCAGGGCCACAGAGAAACGGAACAGCAGCATGTCCACCACGATTGAGCAGCCTGCGGGGCTGTCCCTGGGAAGTCACCAGTTTGAGTCCCGGCTGATTGTGGGGACGGGCAAATACACGACCCTCGAGCTGATGAAAGACTGCCTCGATGCCAGCGCGGCTGAGGTGGTGACGGTGGCCGTGCGGCGGGAGCGGCTGGTTGATAAGACGGGGCGGAATATCCTCGATTTCATCGACCTGGACCGCTTTACGATTCTGCCGAACACGGCGGGCTGCTTCTCGGCGGAAGATGCCGTGCGGGTGGCCCGGCTGGGCCGCGAGATTCTGCAGGGACTGGAAAACCCCGGAGCGGACTGGGTGAAGCTGGAAGTGCTGGGAGACACCCGCACTTTGCTGCCCGACCCGGTAGCCACTTTGGAAGCCACCCGGCAGCTGGTGGCCGACGGATTCCAGGTGCTGTGCTATTCCACCGATGACCCGATGACCGCCCTGCGGCTGAAGGAAGCCGGCGCAACTTCGGTGATGCCGGCCGGCAGCCCGATTGGCAGCGGGCAAGGGATTCTTAATCCGAACAACATTCGCATCTGCCTCGAATACCTCAAGGAAAACGATCCGGATTACCCGGTGATTGTGGATGCGGGTGTGGGCACCGCCAGCGATGTGGCGATTGCCATGGAACTGGGCTGCGACGGGGTGCTGCTGAATACGGGCATTGCCGGAGCGGCCAACCCGCTGCTGATGGCCACCGCCATGCGGGATGCCTGTCGTGCCGGACGGGCCGCGTGGCAGGCCGGGCGCATTCCCCGGCGGCTGTATGCCACGGCTTCCAGCCCGGAAGTCGGTGTGATCGCCGCCTCCGCGAAGCAGGGCTGAAGGACCATTTTCTGAAGGTTCCCGTGACAGGTCCGGGTTGAAACTGTTCATATCGTCCGCCGGAGCACCGCCAGCATGGCTGTTGAATTCATTCTGATTCCCGGCCGGACGAGCCGTCAGGGCACGACCCTCAATGAGGGGAAATACACCGACGGCTACAAGGAAGAAGTCTCAACCCTGCTGATGCACCCCGATGATCTCGAACGCATCGGGGCGACCGCCGGCGACCAGCTGCGGGTGTGGAACGAACATGGTGATATCACCGTGACCAGCGGCCTGGACAAGGGGGAATGCCCGCCGGGCCTGGTGTTTATCAGCTATGGAGACTGCTCCAGCCGGCTGATGGGCGGTGAGACGCACGGCAGCGGCATGCCCACCAGCAAGGGGCTGGATGTCTGGATTGAGCGGGTCACGTCACCCGGCGAAACCGCCGAATGACGGCCAGCTGATGACGGCTGTCTGAGAACCCGTGCCGGCGGGTCGGGCCAGACCCTTTGTACACATTCCGCCGGGCGAGCGGGCGGCATTCTCCTGCGGTGACGGCTGCGCGGCTGATCGGGGCAGGGGAAACTGCACCAGGGCGACCAGAGCCCGAACACGGGAACAGTGCAGGTTGTGGAAACAGCTTCTTGCCTGAACGCATCAGGATCTGTTATTCTGATCCGTTCCGATGCGAGCTGCAGCGGCGCTTTCGTGGTGCGCTGACCCGAACGTGCCACCTTCACACCAGGTGAAGACTGCGCCAGAGCTTCGTATTCCCGTACGCCCACCCGCCGCACTCACCCCGCCGGCTGTCCGGAGGACCCTCCATTGCCCACCGCTCTGCTTCCCGCGGCTGCCGCTGCTCTGCTCACCGCCATTGCCGCGATTGCCCTGCCTGGTGCGTCGCTGCATGCCGCGGAACCAGGGGCTGACCGCCCGATTGAGGAAGTCATTGACCATTACATCGACGCCCGCCTGGCCGAAGAAGAGGTGCAGCCCGCCCCCACGGCAGAGGCTGCTGCTCTGATTCGCCGGCTGACGCTCGACCTGGCCGGGCGCATTCCCACCGTGGCTGAAGCCACCGCCTTTGCCGCCAGTGCCGAAGACGGTCGCGTGGCAGAAGCCGTCGAGCGGCTGCTGGCCAGCCCCGATTTTGCCTGGCACCAGCGGAACTGGCTGGACGGCCTGCTGCTGGCGGACAAACGGTCCGATGGAAAATTCCGCGAGTACCTGCTGGAAGCGGCCCGGGAGAATCGTCCGTGGGATGTGATGTTCCGCGAAATGGTTTCCGCGGAGGACCTGCCCGAAGACCGGCAGCCGGCCGCGGCCTTTCTCCGGGAACGGGCCCGCAATGTCGACGACATGACGAACGACACCAGCCAGCTGTTTTTCGGTGTCAGCATCAACTGCGCCAAATGCCACGACCACCCGCTGGTGGGCGACTGGCTGCAGGACCACTACTACGGCTTCGCTTCGTTCTTCGACCGCACCTACCTCACCAAAAAGAACACACTCGCCGAGAAATACAGCGGCGAAGTGAAGTTCAAGACGACAGCCGGAGAAGAAAAAGTCGCCCGGCTGATGTTCCTCACCGGAGCGGTGGTTGAAGAACCGGCCATCGAGAAAACGGCCGAGGAGCGGAAGAAGGAAGACCAGATCGTCCAGCAGCAGATGAAGGACGACAAAGCGCCGGCTGCGCCAAAACCCGAGTTCAGCCCGCGGACGCAGTTTGTGAATGTTTCCCTGGCGGAAGAGAACAACCAGTTCTTTGCTCGCTCGATCGTGAACCGGCTGTGGGCCAGGCTGACGGGCTACGGGCTGGTGCATCCGCTGGATCAGATGCATTCCGCCAACCCGCCCAGCCACCCGGAACTGATGGACTGGCTGGCCCGCGATCTGGTCAGTCACAATTACGATCTCAAACGACTGATTCGCGGCATTGTGCTGTCCCGCACGTATGCCCGTTCCGCCGAGTGGACCGCTGAAAGCGACCTGCCGGGCCCCCATCTGTTCGCCGTCGGCCGCACGCGGCCCATGTCTCCCCGGCAGTACGCCATCTCGCTGCTGATTGCTTCCAGCAGCCCGCAGCAGTTCCCCGCGGACATGCCGGCCGAAGACTGGCGGAAGAAACGGGAACAGCTGGAGAACGCGGCCAATGGCTTTGCCAGCCTGATCGAGCGGCCGGGTGAGAATTTTCAGGTCAGCGTGGATGAAGCCCTGCTGCTGAGCAACAGCGACCGCATCGAGCGGGAATTCCTGCGGGATTCAGGCGATCGGCTGGTGGGCTATCTGAAAACGCTGTCCGAACCGGAACTTCGTGTCCAGGAAGCGTTCCTGTCGATCTTTTCCCGCCCGCCCGCTGAAGAAGAACTGGCGGCGATGAAGGACTACCTGGCCTCCCGGCCCGATCGTGCCGACGCCGCGCTGACGCAGGTCGTCTGGGCCATGCTGTCCAGCCCGGAGATGCGGTTCGTCCCGTAAGCCACTGGAAGAATTCACACCGGCTGACTGCAGCCCGGATTGACTGATACATCATTCGCACAGTTCACACAGAACCGCAATAAAGGATGCCCCGCATGACCGGACGCCGAACGAACCGCCGCCGCTCTCTGAATTTCTGCGGCTCCAGTGAGCATGCTGTCAGCCGTCGCGGGTTTCTGGGCGCCGCTGCCACCGGGGCGGCCGCCACAGCGGCCGACATGACGGTGCTGAACGCACTGAAGAACCCGGCCCTCGCCGCGGAACTGAAGAAGAAGCAGAAGCGGGTCATCCTGCTGTGGCTGGCCGGTGGAGCCAGTCAGCTGGAGACATGGGATCCCAAACCGGGCCGGCCCACCGGTGGCCCGTTTCGCGCGATCGATACCAGCGTGCCGGGCATTCAGATCTCGGAGCTGATGCCCAAAATGGCCCAGCGGATGGAAACCACCGCCATCATTCGCTCGCTGAATACACGGGTGGGCGACCATGGCGGCGGGGCTTCGCTGATGGAAACCGGCCGACTGAAAGAGCAGGGCTTCGAATTCCCCGATCTGGGGGCGATCTGTTCCCGCGAGCTGGGCCGCATCGACAGCCGGGTGCCGGATTACGTGTCGATGTATACCTCGACCGAAGGCCGGCGGACGGGCACTTCGGGATTCCTGGGCGCACGGTATGCTCCCATGTTCCTCACCACCGACATGATTCCGCCGAACATCAGCCGGCTGGCCTCTCTGTCGGATGAAGACCACCGCCAGCGGGCTGAGCTGCGGGACTTCCTCGCCCGCCGCTTCGGGCAGCACCGCGAAAGCCAGGCGGTCGACAGCCACATGACGGCCTACCAGCGGGTCCGCGGCCTGATGGCCAGCGAAGAGCTGTTCGACGTGTCCCGCGAACCGCAGTCGATGCGGGACCACTACGGACCGACGCAGTTCGGCGAGCAGTGCCTGATTGCCCGGCGGCTGGTCGAAGCCGGTGTGCCGTTCGTGAAGGTGGCCCGGGCCTGGTGGGACAGCCACGGCCAGAACTTCGAGACGCACCGCGAACTGTGTGCCGACCTCGACCACTGCATGTCGGCCCTGCTGGATGACCTGGCCCAGCGGGGGCTGCTGGAGGACACGCTGGTGATCACGCTGGCCGAGTTCGGCCGCACGCCGAACATCAACCCCAGCCTCGGCCGCGATCACTTCGCCAATGCGTGGAGCACGACG
>JAGQPV010000445.1 GCA_020426545.1 Planctomycetaceae bacterium | reverse complement strand
CGCAAAGCACATCGCACGGTCCAGCTGCACCCCGCACTGACCGGCTTCAGACACGGCCCGGCAGCATTTCCTTCCGGCCAGCAGCCTCAGTTTTTCGCACTAACGCAGACTGAAAATGCTGTCGAACTGTGGATCGGCCGTGCTGACGATGGCCAGTTCGGTCAGTGGCAGCATTGCCGTGGCGCGGGCGGTACTGCCTTTCCCGTCGCCATTCTCATGGCCCGATGACGCCGAGGAAGCCAGTATCGGATCGATCGTCTCCTGCGGTCGGGTAGTAATCAGAATCATCCGGGCGGAGGCCGAACGGCGTCTGGCTGCCAGCTCGATCAGTCGCGTCAGATCGGGCCTCGGAGCGGACTCCGCCAGCGCCAGACACTGCAGCAGCGGTTCCTGCAGCAGCGGCCCGCAGTCTCCTTCCAGTTCCTGAAACATGCTGCCCGCCACGGCCAGCAGGGAACGGGCATGCCGGCTGTCGCGGATATGGGCCAGAGCCACCGTGGCCACAAAGCTGATCGCCAGTTCCACCCGCTCCTGCTGCACCGCCGAGGCACGCGTCGGACAGTACAGATCAAGCAGCAGCACCAGGTCCTGGTCGCGGTTCTGCTGGAACTCACGCACCATCAGTTCATTCTGCCGGGCCGATGTCCGCCAGTGAATCGCCCGCGGGTTGTCTCCCCAGCGAAATTCCCGAATCCGGTGGAATTCATCGTTCCATGTCCCCTGCCGGGGCTCCTGCCGTTCAACAAGTTCGGTCGCTGCCAGCATCTGCTGCTTCCACCCCGTGCTCAGCAGCCCCGTGCGGGGAAAGACGAGTATCTCCGACTCGTACCGTTCTCCCGTAAACGCCAGCCCCCGCTCAATCAGCCCGAACGGGAAACGGGTGAAAGCCTGCATCGGCCCGAACCGATACCGGCCCCGCCGCATCAGCCGGGCCACGTACACAATCGAACGGCTCTGCCGGGCGGGAATTCTCGCGAACAGAACTTCCGCCCGCAGTTTCTCGTGCAGGCTGGTGATGCGGTCCTCAACCTGAATCAGCCAGCCGGGAATCACGTGCTTCCCGTTGGTGACCTCCACCGTGACCGACACCTGATCTCCGGCCATCATCTGCCGGGAAACGGTCCGCCGCAGCTTCAGATGCTTCAGCATGGAATAAGTAATCCACCCGTTGACGATGAATGGCCCCGCCATCAGCGAGAACACCAGCATCAGCACGTTGGACCGCCCCAGCATGGCCCCCAGGAACATCACAATCATCATGGCCAGATAGGCCAGTCCAGGGCGGGGCAGCCGCACCCGGTTACGGGACATGCGGGGAGAACGCTCCCGCCGGACGGCTGCTTTCTTTGCCGAAGGTGCCGCTTCGCTGCGCGGTACCGACTGATAGACACTCCAGCCCAGCAGCCCCACCACGGCCACGCCGTACAGAATCAGCAGCGCAGTCGGCCACCCGGTGGAAAGCCCCGGAAATTTCCACCAGATAAACATCAGCCCGCAGGCTGTCAGACCACTCAGCAGGCCCGACAGCGAAAGCGACTCCAGCTGCCCTTCGGCCACCGGGCCCTGCTCATCCGCCCAGATCTCAGCCGGCTGGTCTTCCCCGGTCACCGGCTGCGGCTCGGCAGCCGGGCGGGCTTCTGCCTGCGGGGGCGATTCACGGGCGGGAACGGATGTCGTCCGTTCTGAGGAATCGGGTGTGGAAGTTGAATCTGATTCCCGGGAATCCACGGTCGAGGTCCAGCAAAGTGTTGCGGCGCAGGAGGTAGAGCACGCTCCCAGTGTACACGGCCAGCAGGCCCGCGAACACCGCCTGCCTGGCTTCCCCGGCGGGATCTTCGGCTTCCTCCCCGCTCATCGCCACCAGCCCGGCAGGGCACCTCCCCCAGTGGCCAGTCTCACCACCCGGGAAGCCGGCCGCACCGGCCACCACCTGGCCCCGTGCAGCTGCCGATATGTATCGGCGACTTCCAGACAGCCGCACAGCCCGCGCACGACCCCTGCATGCCTCACAACCCGGTCCGGCATCAGGCTGTCTCGACTGCGGGGAAATGCTCCCCGGTTGCACATTGTCACTCACTCGACAAGAATGCACATAGTCTGCCGCTGGCCTGTCAGGGCATCAATCGGCATACAATGCGGGCCGTCCGATCCATTCTTTCAGTTTTCGCCGCCGTTCGGCCACTGGAAAACTGCTGACGGGCCCGCAGCTGGCAGAGACGGAGCAATTCAGAGTTCCGGGCGGCCGCTCTTTCGAGAAAGTCTGCCCGGCAAAGCGGGTTCTCTCCAACTGGAAGCTGCTGACGATCAGTCAGTACGTTCTGCGCGACAGAACCAGCCTGCCGCCCCGTCCGAGCCTCAGATTCCAGAATCACTTCCTGCACTTTCAGAGAAAATTTCGGGGGCCACGTTTTGCTGCATTATGACTTTGCGGAGAGCGTCGGCTGCTGGATCGGGCTGACGTCGCACGCCATCCGCCGCGCACTGGATGTGGAACTGGCCCGCGAGAACATCACGATCCGCCAGTGGGAAGTCCTCGCGCACATTGCTTACGAGGGCAACCCGTCCCAGGTCGAACTGGCCGAGAAAATGGGAATCGAAGCGCCCACCCTCGCGGGAATCCTCACCCGCATGGAACGCGACGGGTGGCTGGTGCGATACAACTGCCCGGAAGACCGCCGCCGCAAACGGCTCAAACCCACCGCCCGCGCCGAGCACGTGTGGAACCGCATGGTGGCCTGCTGCAATCGCGTTCGCCAGCAGGCGACGGCCGGACTGAGCGAAGCAGATCTCCGCCAGCTGCAGGCAACCTGCGAACGCATCCGCGGAAATCTCGGCAACCCGTGCGATCCCTCCGTCGAACACCCCGCGGATGACTGCGGGCAGGGAATCCTCAGCGAAACCGACAGCGGAGAGACTGACAGCGCAGACTCCGACAGCACGGAAACCAGCAGTGGTGCTGCCGAATCGGACCGCCCGGCCCAGGTCAAACGCACGGATGCCGCCGAGAAACTTTCCCCGCTCGTCCCCGGCCGTTCGCCGGTCACGGGCAGCAGAAAGTCCGCCGGAACCGGCCCCGCTGCCTCAGCCGACACCTGACGGCTGTCGCCTCGCCGGCTGCTTGAGCCAGTCCTCCAGTGCAGTTCGGAACGTGCCGACGGGCGATCCGGACTGCCCGTCCGCCTGTCAGCACATGTACGCGGAACGGCAGCGACACCGCCTGCATTCGACCAGCCCCACTTTCTCACGGCCTGTCCCACTCAGCCGCCGGTCAATTCCAGCGTGCTCCACAGGCCCGGGTTGTGCGAGTAGGGAAACTCCCCGCCAACCGTCAGCAGCTGCTCCCCCCGTTCCGAATCGGCCACCCGGTAATAGAACCCCAGGGCCGGGCTGTGCTCCGGGTCGAACCCGTGCAACGTCCCGGCAGGAAACCAGGTGTCGAGTTCGTATCCGCTGGTGGTCGCCTCGCAGGATTGCAGAATCCGGTCGGTGTCGGCCAGGGGAGCATCTTCCCGCGCTCTGGGCAGAGGCAGCTGTACCACGCCCGGCGGGCTGCCGGCCTTTTCTCCCGTGGAAGCCAGCAGCATGAAACAATGGCAGAACCGACCGCCCCGCTGATTGGCCTGCGTATTCCGCGTATCGATCCACAACTGCAGGCCGTCGGATTCCGCCGGTGCCTCCATGCTGCCCCGGGGCAGACGCGTTTTCCCCTGCACCCGCACCGAAACGCCCAGCCCTTCCGCATTCCAGGCCAGCCGCAGTTCGGCGAAACGGGTTTCCGCTCCCTCCGCCGACAGCAGAATATCGGACAGTCGTGCCGCCTCCGGCAGATCGAGCAGGCGGCCACTGTCTTTGGTTGTGCGGGCCGGCACAGAATCATTCCGCAGCACCGGAAATCGGTAGCGGAACAGAAACGGAGGAGGAACGGGCTGAGTCATCTGCCGTCGGTCCATAAATCGCGAAACCACCTGGATGAGAGACTGTCCGGGAATGGGCGGCTGTTCTGTCCAGGCAGGGCTGCCTGAACCTTCCGTTTTTCGACAGGTCTCCGCCACTGTACACTGCGACTGCACGGAGACAGCCTGGCCGCACCAGCCTGCACGCCCCTGACGAATCCCGTTGGCCGATTGTACGGGCTGCCTCCACCGGCGGGCAGGCTCCCGCGGCCCGATTCTGATAGAAACGCCCGCAGTTCCAGCCGCCCCCGGGTCTGCTCCTCCATTGCCCGGTTGATTCAACCGCCCGGCCAGATTTCTGCCCCATGAGTGACAGCACATCCCAACAGCCGCTGCCCGCCACGGGCCTTCCGACGGTTCTGCCCGGCACTCCGGTCATTCACCTGGAAGGAGTACGGGTCCACAACCTGCGGAACATCACGCTCGACATCCCCCGCAACCAGCTGGTCACCATGACGGGCCTCAGTGGCAGCGGCAAAAGTTCGCTCGCCTTCGACACCCTCCACGCGGAAGGCCAGCGCCGCTATCTCGAACAGCTCTCCGCCGGCGGACGTCAACTGGCCGGCCAGCTCCCCCGTCCCGATATCGACCTGGCACTCGGTCTGCCCCCCACCATCAGCGTGCAGCAGCGGCCCGGCACCGCCAGCCGCCGCGCCACGCTGGCCAGCCTGACCGAAGTCCACGACTTCTTCCGCCTGCTGTTTGCCCGCGCCGGCCAGGCACACTGCCCCCAGTGCGGCAACCCGGTCGCCCGCCAGAGCCAGCAGGAAATCGTCGATCGCATTCTGCAGCTGCCCGAACGCCAGCGGGTGATGATTCTCGCCCCGCTGATTCGCGGCCGCCGGGGCAGTTTCCGTCAGGTGTTCGAGCAGATTACCCGCGATGGCTTCGTACGGGCCCGGGTCGACGGGGAAGTGGTCGACGCGGCCGATCCGCCACCGGTTTCCGCAAAAGCCAGCCACTTCATCGAAGCCGTCATCGACCGCATCGTCATCCGCGAGGGCATCGCCCCCCGCCTGCAGGAATCCGTCACCCTGGCTCTCAGCCACGGCAACGGCAGCTGCCTCGTCAGCTGGCAGGAAGGCGACACCTGGCAGGACCGCCTCTTCAGCGAACGCTTCGCCTGCCCCGACTGCGACCACAGTTTTCCGGAACTCGAACCCCGCGATTTCAGTTTCAATAACCCCTGGGGAGCCTGCCCCGCCTGCCAGGGCCTGGGCGTGATTTCACCCGCGGACCACACCACAGACACGAC